>DFBW01000264.1 GCA_002366775.1 Roseovarius sp. UBA3070
GCCGCGGCCCCCGGCACCACAGGCAGCCATACAGTCAGCCTGCCGATCCGCGAGATCACTTATGATTTCGATCAGAGCACCTACAAAATCTGCCTGCCCAGCTCGGTCCTGACCAAAACCCAGGTTGACGGTGGTACGATTGAAACGCTGATCAGCTTTACCTTCACCGATCTGGCCGAAAAAAACGCCGACGCCTGCCCGTTTTACAAAGACGGCTTCAAGCCGGGTGGCGCGCTTGGGGTCTCCAATTACATGGAGATCAAGGCCGATATGAACACGGCCCAGAAGCTGCATGATGCGATCGCAGCCGAAAGCTCCATGGCCAGCTTTACCTGTGATCAGATAACTTATGTACAGGGCCGCTTTGATACCGGGCCGACACAGCTCAACTGTACCACTGCCAAAGTTGACATTTCCACGTCAGGTGGTGGAGTGCTCAGCTACCCGGCGAATGATGATAACTGGATCACCAAGTCAGGCGGGGCCGATGCGTCCAGCACAGATGAAGGTGATGCAACAGCCGCCGCTGTGGCAGCCGCAGCCCTTGCGGCCACCGCCGAAGCCGAAGCGAATGCCGCTGCCGCGGTGGCCGAAGCTGAAGCCGCCTCTGCTGCAACCGAGGCCGCCACGCCCCCCCCCGATGACCGAAGGCACAATCCTGACCGAAACCGCGCTAGAGCTTGATAGAACCGGGCGCATCTCGGTTCAACGGCGATTGAACTTGCTGGGTCATGACACCCGTGGCGTAGACGGTGTTTTTGGCCCTGGCACACGCGCAGGCCTTACCCAGTGGCAATACAAGAATGGCTTGCCCGTCACCGGCTATCTGGCCGCCGATCAACTGGCCGTGCTGAACACCACGTCCGAAACACTTTATGTGAACTGGCTGGCCGCTAACGCCAATTCTTCGTCAACAACGAAGAAAACCACGAAGAAACGCAAAGTATATCGTGGCCGCGATGGTTGCCTGCGCCGCAAGCCAGGCAATGCACGCCAAACTATCATCAAAGGTCAGTCGCGGTTTTGTAACCGCCGCCGTGCAGGCAAAATCTAAATCACTCTGATTAACCCCAGACGCAGGCCCTTCGGGGCCTGTTGTCGTTTTAGCGCATATTGCGCGTGTGCGTCCCTGCGGCTATAGGCGGTCACATGTTGGATACCGCTTCAAATCGCCCCGCACTGCCCGCTGAAATTGCCCGGCGGCGCACCTTTGCCATCATCTCGCATCCAGATGCGGGCAAAACCACGCTGACTGAAAAGTTTCTGCTGTTTGGGGGCGCCATCCAGATGGCCGGCCAGGTGCGCGCCAAAGGCGAAGCGCGCCGCACCCGCTCGGATTTCATGCAGATGGAAAAAGACCGTGGGATTTCTGTATCCGCCTCGGCTATGTCGTTTGATTTCAAAACCTTTCGCTTCAATCTGGTCGATACGCCCGGTCACTCAGATTTCTCTGAAGACACCTATCGCACTCTGACCGCAGTGGACGCCGCGGTGATGGTGATCGACGGCGCAAAAGGCGTGGAAAGCCAAACCCAGAAACTGTTCGAAGTCTGCCGCCTGCGTGATCTGCCGATCCTGACCTTCTGTAACAAAATGGACCGCGAAAGCCGCGACACATTTGAAATAATTGACGAAATTCAGGAAAACCTGGCGATTGACGTCACCCCGGCCAGTTGGCCCATCGGCGTGGGCCGTGACTTTCTTGGGTGTTACGATCTGCTAAATGACCGGCTTGAACTGATGGACCGCGCTGATCGCAACAAAGTCGCGCAAAGCGTTGAAATTGCCGGCCTTGACGACCCCAAGCTGGCCGAGCATGTGCCCGCCAATATGATTGACCAGCTGCGCGAAGAGGTCGAAATGGCCCGCGAATTGCTGCCTAAACTGGACCCACAGGCGGTTCTTGAAGGGCACATGACGCCGATTTGGTTCGGCTCTGCCATCAACTCGTTCGGGGTCAAGGAACTGATGAACGGCATCGCCCAATACGGGCCCGAGCCTCAGCCTCAATCGGCCCTGCCACGCCAGATTTTACCCGAAGAAACAAAGGTTTCCGGCTTTGTCTTCAAGGTGCAGGCCAATATGGACCCAAAACACCGTGACCGCGTGGCCTTTGTGCGTCTTGCCTCGGGCCATTTCAAACGCGGTATGAAACTGACCCATGTGCGCACGAAGAAACCGATGTCAATTTCCAATCCCGTGCTGTTTCTGGCATCAGACCGAGAGCTCGCCGAAGAAGCATGGGCGGGCGATATTATTGGCATTCCAAACCATGGCCAGCTGCGCATTGGTGACACGCTGACCGAAGGCGAAGCCCTGCGCGTGTCGGGCATTCCATCCTTCGCGCCAGAGCTTTTGCAATCCGTGCGTGCCGGTGACCCGATGAAAGCCAAGCATCTGGAAAAGGCCCTGATGCAATTTGCCGAAGAAGGGGCCGCCAAGGTCTTCAAACCGTCGTTCGGATCAGGCTTTATCGTGGGTGTTGTCGGCCCATTGCAATTTGAAGTTCTGGGCAGCCGGATTGAGATGGAATACGGCCTGCCGGTCAGGTTTGAGCAATCGCAGTTCACCTCTGCACGTTGGGTGAAGGGTGACACACAAGCCGTTGATAAATTCATCGCATCCAACAAACAGCATATCGCATATGACCACGATGGGGATGTTGTCTACCTGACCCGGCTGCAATGGGATATCGACCGTGTAGACCGCGACTATCCCGACATCACATTAACCGCGACCAAGGAAATGATGGCCTAAACATCAACGGTAGGATTGTAAGTATTTAAAGAAAGATGAAGGTCAAAGAGGCCCCTCTTCATCTTTCCCAAAATACTTCCGCCGGAGGCTTTCACATCTGCCTCTTGCGCCCCGGCCCAACACCTTACACACTCTGCATATGACTGATCCAAAATGGGGCCTCGTCTCCACCATCAAGGCGCCAGCGCGCGATATTCTGACATTCGCGGCCCATCACCTCGATCTGGGCGCGCACCGCATCCATATCTATCTGGATGATGACAACCCCAACGCGTTTGAGGCGCTAAAAGCGCATCCCAAATGCCGTGTCATCGCCACCGATGAACCCTATTGGAAGCGCCGCAAGGGGCGGCCTGAAAAACACCAGGCGCGCCAAACTGCCAATGCCACGCATTGCTATCGCCGCGGGCCACAGCTGGATTGGCTGGCGCATATTGATGTGGACGAACTCCTGTGGCCACAAAGCCCCCTGCCCGGGCAGCTGGCCAACATCGCGCCGGATGCGATAAGTGCCCGCGTCCGCGCGGTTGAGGCGCTGGCCCCCGACCCGGACAGCCCCCCCAAACCTGGCCATACCTGGTTCAAGGGATTTTCCCGATTGCAAAAACCTCGTCGTGCGCAAACTGCTGAAATTTATCCCAATTACGGCCAGTTTCTGAATGGCGGTTTCCTCAGCCATGTGGCTGGCAAAATCTTTGTGCGCACTGGCATTGAGAAGCTGAGTTTACGCATCCACAATGCTTTCATCCAAGGAAACATGGACAACAATTCAGCCGAGCTGACCGGTACGCTGCTGTGTCATATGCACGCCGCCACCTGGGAGGGGTTCCTCGCCTCGTATCAGTTCCGCCTTGCGCGTGGATCCTACCGGGCCGAACTGAAACCGGTGCCCACCGCCGATGGGGCCGGGGTGAACATGAACGACCTGTTTTCGATGATTGAGGGCGAAGGGGGCGAGTCGGCCCTCTATGAGTTCTACAAGGAGGTCTGCACCGCTACACCGGAGCTGCGTGAAAGGTTGATGGCGCATAATCTGCTTCATGGGTTTGCTCTTGATCTGGAGGCGAAACTGGCGCGGCATTTCCCGGATTTCGCCTGATTTGTTGCAGTATTAGCAACAGTTCAGCGTAGTTAGGTCAGATTGTCACCGTTGAGCGACTGTCCATTGACCCGGCCCCCAATTGCGCTGTAAATGCGGGCGCGCAGATCATTAATGCGGATGTCCGCTGGGCCATAGGGGCCTGACCTGCCAGATATGCACGGGCCGAGATTGCGTCCGTAAACCACGGATACACATGACCAAATTCTCAGACCTGAGCCTGAACCCCAAAGTCCTCAAAGCCATCGCAGATGCCGGCTATGAAACGCCCACGCCCATTCAAGAGGGCGCCATCCCACCCGCCCTGGAAGGCCGTGATGTTCTGGGGATTGCCCAGACAGGTACCGGTAAGACGGCAGGTTTCACATTGCCGATGTTATCGCTTTTGGCACGCGGGCGCGCACGCGCACGGATGCCACGCTCACTGGTGCTCTGCCCGACACGCGAATTGGCGGCCCAAGTGGCTGAAAACTTTGATACCTATTCAAAATATCTGAAGCTAAGCAAAGCCCTGCTCATTGGCGGTGTATCGTTCAAAGAACAAGACCAGCTGATCGACAAAGGCGTTGACGTGTTGATCTGCACCCCCGGCCGCCTGCTTGATCATTTTGAGCGCGGCAAGCTGATCTTGTCGGACGTAAAAATCATGGTCGTGGACGAGGCCGATCGGATGCTCGATATGGGGTTCATCCCTGATATTGAACGCATCTTTGGCCTCACCCCATTTACGCGCCAAACGCTGTTCTTCTCGGCCACTATGGCCAGCGAAATTGAGCGCATCACCAACACATTCCTCAGCAATCCGGCCCGGATCGAAGTGGCACGCCAAGCCACCGCATCTGAAACGATTGAACAGGTTGTGGCCATGTTCAAACCGTCGCGCCGCGAACGTGCCGATAGTGAGAAGCGCAAGTTGCTGCGTTCTATCATCGACGCAGAGGGTGAAAAATGCACCAACGCGATCATCTTTTGCAACCGCAAGATGGATGTGGACATCGTTGCTAAGTCGTTGAAAAAATACGGATATGATGCGGCGCCCATCCACGGTGATCTGGACCAATCACAGCGCACGCGCACGCTGGATGGTTTCCGAAATAACGAGCTGCGTTTCTTGGTGGCCTCGGATGTGGCGGCGCGTGGGCTGGATGTGCCTTCTGTGAGCCATGTGTTCAACTATGATGTTCCCGGCCACCCCGAAGACTATGTGCACCGCATTGGGCGCACCGGTCGTGCCGGGCGTGAAGGTAAGGCAATTACCCTGTGCAATCCACGCGATACCAAAGCATTGGCCGCGGTTGAGGCGCTGATTCAGAAAGATATACCGCGGCTTGATATGGGTTTTGGCACGACGGCTGAGGAGACCCCTGCGCCTGAGGCCAAACCCAAGGACGACGCGCCCAAAAAGCCGCGCCGCAGCCGGTCACGCAAGTCTGACGATGCGCCCAAAACCAACGATGCACCCCAGGCCAAAGAGGCCAAGGTTGAAGCCCAGCCTGATCCCACGCCCACACCCACGCCACCAAAAGACGACCAACCGCGCGAAAAATCCCGTGGTAAACGTGGTGGCCGTGGCCGATCGGGCGGTGGTGATGGTGACAACAAAACCGTCGGCATGGGCGAGCATATGCCCAGCTTCATCGCGCTCAGCTTTGACGACCGCCGCACAGATTGACACAAAACTTGGGGCAGGATTTGCGTCTTGCCCAAAAACGACACCGCCCCCTGGCGCCGCTATCGAAGTATCGAGAGCAACACCAAAGCGAAACGCCCGGATGTGCATTTCAGGGGTGTAACGTACGGAAATGTAACCCGTTTTCTTAGGTGGACAGGCGGCTAATCACCACTGTCACTTCGGGTTTCTTGCCAATCTCTGTCTGGGTGGATTGCCGTGCGACTTTTCGCAGGCCGTCTTCCAGCTTGTCGTCATCCACCAGCGTCTTGTTACCGGCCCGGCCCAAGAACTGGCTCAGATCCTCCTCCAGCACATCCACCAGTGGCGCGCGGCTGTTGCCCATCTCGGCCAACCCGCGGATTTCGCACCAGGGCTCGCCTAGGGGATCATCGTTTTCATCCAGAATGATGTTGATCATCACATGGCCATTCAAGGCCATACGGATGCGGTCTCGCACGACCCCGTCCAGCGCACCAATCTTGCTGGAGCCATCCAGATACGTGCGGCCCGTATCCACATAATCCACCACCGAAGGCGTGTTGGCCGACAGATCAACCATCGTGCCATTTGGGGCAAGAACGCCCTTTAACCTATTGGATTTGCACAGCTTCATATGCTCACGCAAGTGGCGGTGTTCGCCATGCATCGGCACAACCATTCGCGGTTGAATCAGCTTGTGCATCGCACTCAGATCAGGGCGATTGGCATGG
>DFBW01000080.1:0-1603 GCA_002366775.1 Roseovarius sp. UBA3070
CGGCCCCCGCCGAGCAGCGCACAGTGCCGCCACCTTCGCCCGCCAGCACCCAGTCATAGAGGGTTTCTTCGGCCATACGGTTGGCAATACGCAGGGATTCCATGGCCGCCGAGAAGCACAGAAGAGTGAAATTATCAAGCAACACAAACACATACCGCGTGGGTTGCTTGTTTTCGGGCTGTGGGGTTACTGAGGCCATGCGATCCCATACCTAACGAATCTGTTGGTGCTGTTGGTCAGCTTTTCGCGTCTTTCACAAAACCGCAATGCCTGGCAATACATACATGAACGATTTGCGTTGGAGACAGGATAACATATATGGCCTTGTGTAGCTGGCTTTAGTATAGACAAGCCTGCAATTTCAGACGCGGAGAATGACGATGAGCAATTGGCAGAAATCTGACTGGCGCAACAAGCCACGGGTTCAGATGCCGGATTATCTGGATCCGGACGCATTAGGCGCGGTGGAAAACCGTCTTTCGCAGTATCCTCCGCTGGTGTTTGCAGGTGAGGCCCGTCGGTTGAAAGCACAGCTGGGGGCGGCCTCACGCGGTGAAGCGTTTTTGCTGCAAGGCGGCGATTGCGCCGAGAGCTTTGAGCAGTTCAGCGCAGACGCCATCCGCGACACGTTCAAGGTGATGCTGCAAATGGCGATGGTGCTGACCTATGGTGCCAAAGTACCTGTTATCAAAGTGGGCCGCATGGCGGGGCAGTTTGCCAAGCCACGTTCGGCCCCCACAGAAACAGTGAACGGCGTGGAATTGCCCAGCTACCGTGGCGATATCATCAATGATCTGGATTTCACCAGCGCGGCCCGCATTCCCAACCCTGAAAAGATGTTGCAGGCCTACACACAGGCCGCCGCCACGCTGAACCTGTTGCGGGCGTTTTCAACGGGGGGCTACGCGGATGTGCACCAAGTACATGCATGGACGCTGGGCTTCACGGAATCTGAAAATGCCGAACGCTACCGTGATTTGGCAAACCGGATCACCGACACGCTTGATTTCATGCGCGCAGCCGGTGTGACAGGCAGTTCTGCCCATACGCTGCAAGCGGTGGATTTCTACACCAGCCACGAAAGCCTGCTGTTGGAATACGAAGAGGCGCTGACGCGGCTTGACAGCACATCGGGGAAATGGCTGGCGGGATCCGGGCATATGATCTGGATCGGTGATCGTACTCGCCAGCCCGATGGGGCCCATGTGGAATTTGCCCGTGGGGTGCTGAACCCGATTGGCATGAAATGCGGGCCCAGCATGACGGCTGAGGATCTTAAGGTGCTGATGGCCAAACTGAACCCCGAAAACGAGGCCGGGCGGTTGACGCTGATTGCGCGCTTTGGTGCGGGCAATGTGGGGGATCACCTGCCACGTCTGATTAAGGCGGTTGAGGAAGAGGGTGCCAATGTGGTCTGGGTCTGTGATCCGATGCATGGCAACACCATCAAGGCGGCCTCGGGCTATAAAACCCGCCCCTTTGAAAGTGTGCTGCGCGAAGTGCAGGATTTCTTTGGTATCCACCGCGCGGAAGGCACCATTCCTGGTGGCGTACATTTTGAGATGACGGGCCAGGATGTGACCGAATGCACCGGTGGGATGCG
>DFBW01000080.1:1726-2151 GCA_002366775.1 Roseovarius sp. UBA3070
ATCGTCAGCCCAAAGAAAGGGCTGGCGATGTCCGCCTGCCTGCGGGCAAGTGATCGCGCTGGTGTGTCCTGTTCTTTGGCTTAGCTATAATCAAACCAAAGCTGAGACAGACGCTAGTTTACCCAAATCCCGTTCTGGGCAAGTTAGCAACTGACGTGTCAAACGGGGGACCACAATATGGCGATTGAGACCACGGATACACTTGTCGTTGGCGCAGGCCAGGCCGGTGTGGCGATGTCCGAACACCTGAGCAACAATGGCGTGCCCCATATCGTGCTGGAAAAATCCCGCATCGCCGAGCGCTGGCGCAGCGGGCGGTGGGATAGTCTGGTGGCCAATGGCCCGGCCTGGCATGATCGGTTTCCCAACATGGAATTTTCTGACATTGACCCCAACGCCTTTGCGCCAAAGGAACAGGTGGCCGA
>DFBW01000080.1:2189-3945 GCA_002366775.1 Roseovarius sp. UBA3070
TGAACGTGCAGCGCAACGAAGGCCGTGCCGGATTTCGGGTGGAAACGTCGCAGGGTGTGATCGAAGCGCGTGCCGTTGTGGCGGCCACCGGGCCGTTCCAAAAACCTGTGATGCCCGCAATCGTGCCGCAAGAGGCCGCGATAACGCAGATCCATTCCCATGAGTACCGCAACCCCGAGCAGTTGCCCCAAGGCGCTGTGCTGGTGGTGGGGGCCGGGGCCTCGGGCGCGCAGATTGCAGAAGAGCTGATGCGCGCGGGCCGTAAGGTCTATTTGTCCGTTGGCCCGCATGACCGCCCGCCACGTCTGTATCGCGGGCGCGATTTTTGTTGGTGGTTGGGGGTTCTTGGCAAGTGGGAGATCGAGGCACCCGCGCCGGGCACCGAACATGTGACCATCGCCGTCAGTGGCGCCTATGGCGGTGCCACCGTTGATTTCCGCCGCCTTGGCGCACAGGGTTTGACGTTGCTTGGGCGCACTCAGACCTATGCGGAGGGCGCGCTGACATTCGATGATAATCTGGCGGCCAATATCGCTTATGGTGATGATAATCTGACCTCGGTTCTGGATGAGGCCGATGCCTATGTTGCCCGCAACGGGCTGGATTTGCCGCAAGACCCCGACGCGCGCAAGATCTGGCCAGACCCCGACAGTGTGACCAACCCCATTCAGGCGCTTGATCTGGCTGAGGCGGGTATTTCCTCCATCGTGTGGGCCACTGGGTTTACGCTGGATTACAGTTGGTTGCAGGTTGATGCGTTTGATGAGGCGGGCAAGCCCAAGCATCAACGCGGCGTGTCTGCTGAGCCGGGTATCTACTTTATCGGGCTGCCCTGGCTGTCCCGGCGTGGATCGTCGTTTATCTGGGGGGTGTGGCATGATGCAAAACATGTGGCCGACCAGATTGCCATTCAGCGCAATTATCTGAAGAATGATACGGTGGTGCAGCCCCCGACAACCCCTGCCTGAGATCAGTACCCATTTATCAATCGGAGCGCCTCCATGGCCCATAAACGTATCCGCAAGTTCAACACCTCTGAGACATACCCCGAACAGAACCTGGACAATGACCTGTGTCAGGCCGTGGTCACGCAGGGTGGAAAAACCGTATATTTGCGTGGGCAATGCCCGCAAAACCTGGACGACGCCCAGAACATTGACAGCCATGACCCGGTGGAGCAAACCCACAAGGTGATGCAGAACATCCGCCAGTTGATCCAAGAGGCGGGGGGCGAAATGCAGCATCTGGTCAAGGTTGTTGTATACATCACCGATGTGCGCCACCGCGAGGCGGTGTATCGCACCATGGGCGAATATATTCAGGGTGTTTACCCTGTATCAACCGGATTGGTGGTGCAGGCTCTGGCCCGGCCCGAGTGGGTGGTTGAAATAGATGGAACAGCCGTGATCCCGGATTAACCATCGGTATGGGGCTTTGGCGGTGCCTGAGAAAATGCGTGCGAATTTTCTGAGCGCCTGAATGAGAATTTGACACAATGATACCGGCTATGGATTGACCCAAAGCCCGCGCTGTAGGACCATCCCCCATGCCATTGCGTTTCACCCTTCGTCAGTTGGAGTATTTTGTGGCCGTCGGCGAGGCGGGATCCATCGCTTTGGCGTCTGAGGCGGTGAATGTCTCGAGCCCGTCTATCTCGGCGGCCTTGTCTCAGCTTGAGCGTGAGTTTGGGTTGCAGTTCTTTGTTCGCAAACACGCCCACGGCCTGTCGTTGACCCAAGCGGGGCGGCAATTCATG
>DFBW01000033.1:0-1819 GCA_002366775.1 Roseovarius sp. UBA3070
GAAACCCAGACCCTCATTCTTTCCCGCGCCGCCCAACAAACCGACCGCATCGCCCTGCCGCTTCCCGATCGTTTGCGCGGTGGAGCCGCCAACAAGGTGATCGTGCCGCTGATCCAGAAAGGGTTTCTGGACGAGGTCGATGCTGACATTCGCAAGGGCGAGCCCACGTGGCGCAAGACCGGCGACGGTCACGGCACCACACTCATTATCACGGATGCGGGGCTTGAGGCCATCGGGGTTGAGCCGGTGGCTCCGCAGCCTGATCCGGCCAAACCCGGGCCGAAAATGCGCGCAGGCACCAAGCAGGTCATGCTGATCGAGATGCTCAAAGCCCCCGAAGGCGCGACCATTGCGGAGATCGCAGAAGCCACCGAATGGCAGCCGCACACGATCCGAGGCGCAATATCGGGCGCGCTGAAAAAACGGCTGGGGCTGATGATCTCCTCCGACAAACACGACAATCGTGGACGCATATACAAAATCACGCCCTAACAATCATCCATCGCCATTGAACCGAGCCGACAGAATTCGAAACGCATGCGCTGCAACCAAAGGGACCACTCCGTTGCCGCACAGTCGAAGCCGGTCCACCCGATAGGCCAGCCCATCAGTACCTCGACAAATGCTGGGTTCAACGTTCGGGGAGGTTGCGAGGTATCGTTGCCATCCCTCGTGATCTCCCGGGCCGGGAGGGAATGCACCACGAAATTCGCCAGCTGATCCATGTGCCTGCGCCCGGTGCCGTTCACCTCCACATGCTCCCGGCTGTTCGCACCTTTGGCATCTCGTGCAGCAGGCGTCGGCCACATGCGGCTGGCATGGGTCAGGTCGGCTAATTTCCGGTTCCCGGCGCTCGGTTTGCATCCGTCGCTGGCCATCGGCGTCGGCCACTGCGAGTGGTGCGACCACTGCGGGTGGTGCGACCACATCTTCGTCGCCTGATCGAGTCCCAGATGTGCCTTCTTGCCGCTGGGGCGGACAAAGTGATTCCCTTTGCGGACCAGGTTTTCCGGTGGATTGCCGCCGCCCGCCACGTTTGGCGTGGGCCAGAACAAACAGCCGCTGTCGTTTGTGCGGCGCGCCAACTTCTGCCGCCGTAAACAATCCTTCCGTAACGCCGTAGCCCAGGCCTTCCAACTCGCCTCGGACCTCTCGATATCCGAGGTTGATATGATTGGCGACGTTTTCCAGAAACACCCATTCAGGTCGGCATTCACTGATGATCCGCGCGAAGTGTGGCCACAGATGTCGGGGATCGTCTGCCCCCTTGCGTTTCCCTGCGACTGAGAATGGCTGGCACGGATAGCCGCCCGAGAGGATATCCACCGCTCCACGCCACGGGCGGCCGTCGAAGGTTCCAACATCGTCCCAGACAGGCGCGCAATCCAGGGCCTCGTCTTCCATCCGCGCCACGAGGATGGCCGCAGCATCGGCTTCCCGCTCGACGTAACAAACAGTGCGATACCCGGGACAGGCGATGGCAAGCCCGAGGTCGATCCCTCCGGCTCCGGCACAGAGCGACAGGCCGAACAGACAAGCGTCTGAGGCGATGGGATCACCGCTTCGGGAAGATACAACCAACTCATGCATACCTCAGTGCGGATTGTCGGTCAGGTCGGCGAAGGTTTTGTCCGTGCTGTCCAATACGGCATCCTGCCCGGTGAACTGCTGCCAGCGTTGCACGGCGACATCGACATAGGCCGAGTTCAACTCGATGCCGAAACACACACGTCCCGTGGATTCTGCTGCGATCAGCGTCGTGCCGGACCCCATGAACGGCTCATAGACAATCTGGCCCGGGCTGGAATTGTTGAGGATC
>DFBW01000033.1:1890-3802 GCA_002366775.1 Roseovarius sp. UBA3070
GGTCTTTTTCACGGCATACCAGCATGGTTCGTGCTGCCAGTGATAATCGCCGCGGCTCAGAACCAGCCGGTCCTTGGCCCAGATGATCTGGGAGCGAACATTGAACCCCGCTGCTTCGAGGCTTTCTGCAACGGTGGTCGCGTGCAAAGCGCCATGCCAGACATAGGAAACATCACCCGGGAACAGGGACCAGGCCTCGCGCCAGTCCGCACGGTCATCATTCAGCACCTTGCCGGTGCGTTTGGTCTTTGCGGCACCCGTCTGGTTGCGCCAGCCCGGATCGTATTGCACGCCGTAGGGCGGATCGGTCACCATCAGCAGCGGTTGCGTCCCGTTCAGAACCCGCTCCACATCGGTGGCCACCGTGGCATCACCGCAAAGCAGACGGTGTTTGCCAAGAATCCAAAGGTCGCCCGGACGGCTGACCGGTTCCTCCGGTGTATCGGGAACATCGTCTTCGCCCTCGGTCTCGCCCAGCGCCGAACCATCCAGATCCCCAAGCAGGCTGTCCAGTTCTTCGTCCGAGAACCCCATCAGGTCCAGATCGAAATCCAAATCATCAAGCGCCGCCAGTTCCGTGCGTAGCAATGCCTCGTCCCAGCCCGCGTTTTCGGCCAGCTTGTTGTCGGCGATCACCAGGGCGCGGCGTTGAGCCTCGCTGAGATGGTCGAGAACGATCACCGGGACCGTGTCCATCCTGAGCTTTTGCGCAGCCAGCAGGCGGCCATGCCCGGCGATGATGACATTGTCGGCACCAGTCAGGATCGGGTTGGTGAAGCCGAACTCGGTGATGGACGCTGCGATTTGCGCGATCTGTTCATCGGAATGCGTCCGCGCGTTGCCCGCATAGGGCACGAGCTGCGAGACCGGTGTCATTTGGATATTCATGATGTTCCTGATGGATTTTGCGTCCCGGTCGTTGCCCAAAAGAAAGGCCCGGCTTGCGCCAGGCCTGAGGGGAAATACAGGGTGGTTGTTGTGAGGCGTTGGGGTGCGGACCTGCGGACCCAAAGGTGCGGACCCGGAAAAATCCTTTGTCGCTAGAGAACTATCGCGCCAAGCCCCCCCGCATACACATCGGCCCACGGAGGACCCAAGGCAGGGGGGGGGCTGGTTGGCAATCCTCTGCGATCTTATCTGTTTGATGGCATGAAATGGTCTGAAATGTCGCGTCAGAAGTTCAACGTGTTTTGATATGCGCACTACGTTCAGCGCCAGTTCAACGACGTGTTTTGGAGGATAGATTAATTGATTTCAACGGTTTGAGTTTGGGGCAGTATTGTCTGCGAAAAAGGACGTGCAGCAATAGATGCCCTCAGAGCGGGCATTTGAGCCTTCACCGTTGTTGGCTCAACTGACGCGAACGGCCCTGAACGGACCTTCGAGCATTGTGCGGCTAACGGCGGCTAGGAGCCCTCTTTACCGAATGCTGCGATTTGCACGAAGGGCAGCTTTTGCGAGTTTGCCTTAGGCCATTGCCCTAGCTGTATCCGTCACTGCCCGATTACTGAGAGACCAGCAAAGGCCACCACACCAATGACCATCGTGGCAATAACGTGATTGGTCAGAACTGCCGCTCCGAGTGCCGCACCGGCAGCAACCCATGTCTGCAAGGGCTGACCCGCAAGCGATGCAGCAACCAGACTAACAACGATCAAGCCCGGTAAATCGTCTAACACCCACGCATGGCGAGAGGCACGGATACGTCCGCCTGCAATCAAACCGAGAACGCGAATGGAGAACGCCGCGAAGGCTAAAATGCCGATGACGCCCCAGTGCGCGCCGCTCATGCGACCACTCCGCTAGCGCGTCGCAAGATCAAAGACATCACGAGACCGGAGACTGTCCCAGCGACGATTGCATAGGCCTTCGGCAAACCCAGTGAAATAGCAACGATGGTTGCGGCGGCGGC
>DFBW01000287.1:0-2019 GCA_002366775.1 Roseovarius sp. UBA3070
GAATCAAACAACCGGCGTCTGCGCTCAACCATTTGCGTGTTGGTCAACAAAGTATCCCGCTGGCCTTTCAGCTGGTGTGTCATCTGGTTGAAATAGGTGCTCAGCATGGCGATCTCGTCATCGCCTTCTTCTTCCCGCACGCGCACATCCAAATCACCTTCGCCCACGCGCTGTGCCGCCGACATCAGGCGCCCCACCGGGCGTGACAGGCGCTCTGCAAACCACATGCCCAACCAAACAGCCGCAAGGATGAGGATCACGGCAAACCCCAGGTACAAAAGGCCAAATTCAAACAAGACCCGGTCCCGCTCGCTTTCTCGTTGGGCGTAAAAGCGCGCCGTTTCCTGAGTATCATCCAGCAGATTCAGGATATCGCCATCCACGTTGCGGCTTACATAGAGAAACCGATCAGTAATCGCTTCCAGCGGGATCAGAGCGCGAAATTCATTGTTGTCCCAATCACGGATCACCAGCACGCCGGTATCCCGCGCCTCTTGCAATTGTGCGGCACTGGGTTCTTCGTAATCAAACAGGTATGATCGCTCCCCTCGGGCGCGGATATCGCCAGTTCCATCAATCACATAGGCCTCGCGCAGGCCGCGTTGAATCTCGCGTTGGCCCCGCGACAACACCTGCCGGATATCGCCATCGTCAATAAAGACAGCCGCACGTTTCGTGGCGTTGATAACTGAGGCCAGCACCCGCGCATCTGCCACCAGATCGCGCCGGTGTTCCTCTTCATAGGCCTGCGCAGCCGCGACCGAATTATCGACAACACGGCCGACCCGGTCTGAAAACCACGCCTCAAGCCCCATATTAACGGTGAAGGTGGCAAAAATCGCGACGGTGATCGTCGGGGCCAGCGCCATAATGGCAAACACGCCGGTCAGTCGCAGGTGCAGGCGTGACCCTGCCGATTGCGTGCGCCGTGCGGCAACCATCTGCACCACGCGTTGCAATACAAGTGCGGCAATGATGATCACATAGATCAAATCTGACAGCAAAACGATACGCAAAATCCGCGACGAGGTGCCCTGGTCCAGTGGTCCCATCACCAGATAAGTGACCAACGCCAATGTTGGCCCCAAAACAACCAACCCTAAGGTGGCAACATTTTGAAGCTTGCGCAGCCGTCTGAGCCGGCTGATGTTTTCCCAAGACAATCTGCGTGTCCGTGTTGCCACGCCTTGCCCCCCATCGAGTGTGGGTCAGGACATGCCTGCACCCAGATTTAGTGGCAAAATGACAATTGCACCATTCGCGCCACACCTCTGTTGCCGTTTTACATCAATTTTCGGCGGCGTGTCACGCGAATATCAAGCTCGGTGATCTTCTTGCGCAAAGTATTCCGGTTTATCCCCAATAAATCGGCGCATTTTGCCTGATTTCCACCAGTTGCTTCTAGTGCAATCTCAATCAGCGGGGTTTCAACCTCGCGCAGGATTCGCTGGTAGAGTCCAACCGGCGGCAAAATTGAGCCATGCATATCAAAATATCGCTGAATGTGGCCCGCCACCGAAGACGACAGGCTATCGCCTCCTGCTCCGGGGTTTGCGGGGTTGAATTTGGGCTGTGTTCCAAGTGCCTCGGTCACATCAACAGCGTTGATTTCTGCGTTTTGCGACGTCAGACTCAGGCGGCGCACGGTGTTTTCCAGCTGGCGTACATTGCCCGGCCAGCTATAGCGGCGCAGCAGGTCCAGCGCCTCATCGTTCAACACCATGGCCGATTGGCCTGCATCATCGGCCAGCCCCAAGAAATGAGCCACCAACAAAGGAATATCTTCGGATCGATCACGCAAGGCAGGTACATCTATCGTTGCCCCCGCCAGCCGGTAATACAGATCATCCCTGACCGTTTCTGAGCCGTTCTCTTGTCCGGCACACGTTGTTCTGGTGGCCATGAAGCGCGGCGCGTCATCGCCACCTGCATCCATCATGCGCACGATACGCGCCTGACTGGCCGCATCAAAATCGCCCAGCTCATCCAACAGCATTGTGCCACCCTGCGCGCGCGCCA
>DFBW01000287.1:2051-3020 GCA_002366775.1 Roseovarius sp. UBA3070
TGAATCGTTTGCCCGATCAGCGTTTTGCCCGTACCAGAAGCGCCGATTATCATGACTGGCAAATCGGTATTCATAACGCGCGCCACCACACGGTAAAGCGTTTGCATTGCCGGCGTGTGCCCGATCAGGGGCAAGTCTTCGGATCGCTCGGCCTCGCGCGGCGCCTCGCCTGTGTTGCGCGCTCTGCTTTGCAGTGCCCGTGACGTGCGCTTCATAATGTCGGGCAGATCAAAGGGCTTGGGCAAATAGTCAAACGCCTCGGCCTCTTCGGCCTTGATGGCGGTCATGATGGTGTTCTGGGCGGAAATGACAATCACAGGCAAGCCGGGTCGGTCCTGCGCAATCTTTGGCAACATCTCAAGCCCATTCCCATCAGGCATCATCACATCGGTGATGACCGCGTCGCCCTTTCCTTCTCCCACCCACCGCATCAGCGTGGTCAGGCTCGAGGTCGCATGCACCCGGCACCCGGCCCGCGTCAGGGCCTGTGTCAGGACTGTACGAATTGTGCGGTCATCATCCGCAATCAGAACTGTTCCATCCATCAGCCAATCTCCTTTGGGGGGGTGTCAGCCCGGGGTAACGACAGTTTCACAACCGTACGGCCGGGCACCGAGTTCAACTCGATCCAGCCGCCGTGGTCGGACATAATTTTGGCAGCCAGCGCCAATCCCAACCCGGTGCCGTTTTCGCGGCCCGAAATGAAGGGTTCAAATACGTCGCCCTGTATGTCAGGCGGCAGGCCGGGGCCATCGTCCATCACCTCGATATGCAATGGCAAAGACTGATCCGCACCGCTGTCTCGCCGCACCCGCAGGCTGTGTTCGTAATAGGTGCGCAATTGGATTGTGCCACCTGATGGATCAGCCGCTTGGGCGGCATTTTTCAGCAGGTTCAGCACCACTTGCACCAGTTGATCTGCATCACCTGCGGCCAATGGCAATGAGGGGTCATACTGCTCAACGATTT
>DFBW01000177.1 GCA_002366775.1 Roseovarius sp. UBA3070
CAACCTTTACAAAGAGTTGGAAGAGATCACCGGCATGTCCTGCGGGTTGCACCATGTGGGCGGCGTTACCCTGGCCGACAACCGCGACCGCTATGATATGCTGGTCGCTGAACGGGCCAAGCACCGTTACATGGGGCTGGATACACATATCGTTGGCCCCGACGAAATCAGGAACATCGCCCCCGTCACCAACGTGGATGGCATCATTGGCGCCTTGTATGATCCACTGGATGGACATCTTGATCCGTCTGGCACCACCCACGCCTATGCCAAAGCCGCGCGCATGGGGGGCGCCACGATTGAGACCCACACCAAAGTGCTGGAAACCAATCCACGCGCCGATGGCACCTGGGATGTGGTCACCGACAAAGGCACCATTCATGCCGAACATGTGGTCAACGCAGGCGGTCTCTGGGCGCGTGAAGTGGGGGCAATGGCGGGTGTTTACCTGCCTCTGCACCCGATGGAACACCAGTACCTAGTGACCGAAGATGTGCCTGAAATCGTTGAGATTGTTTCAGGCGGCGGTGAACACCCGCATGTGATGGATCCCGCCGGCGAAAGCTATTTGCGCCAGGAAGGCAAAGGCCTGTGTATCGGATTTTACGAGCAATCCTGCCGCCCATGGGCCGTTGATGGCACGCCTTGGGACTTTGGTCATGAACTGCTGCCCGATGATTTTGACAAGATCGAAGACAGCATCGAATTTGCCTATAAACGCTTTCCCGCGCTTGAACGTGCTGGCGTAAAATCCGTGATCCATGGCCCCTTCACCTTTGCCCCCGATGGCAACCCTCTGGTTGGCCCGGTGCAGGGCATGCGTAACTATTGGTCGGCTTGTGGTGTGATGGCAGGCTTCAGCCAAGGCGGCGGTGTCGGGCTGATGCTGGCGCAATGGATGGTTGAGGGCGAATGCGAGCGCGATGTATCGGCCATGGATGTCGCCCGTTTTGGCGATGTGGTCACCAAGGGCTATACCCTGCCCAAAGTGATCGAAAACTATCAAAAACGCTTCTCGGTTGCCTACCCGAACGAGGAACTGCCCGCCGCGCGCCCCTTCCGCACCACGCCAATGTACGACGTCTTTGATGGCATGGGCGCGGTCTGGGGTCAGCAATACGGGCTGGAAGTGGTGAACTATTTTGCCCAAGGCGACGAGCCGCGTTTTGAGACGCCAAGTTTCCGCCGCTCAAACGCATGGGAGGCCACAAAGCGTGAAGTCCAGGCCGTGCGCGGGGCCGTTGGCATCAATGAGGTGCACAACTTTGGCAAATATCTGGTCACCGGCCCGCAAGCGCGCGATTGGCTTGATCGGATCATGGCCGGGCGCATCCCAAAACCGGGGCGCATTTCCCTGACACCGATGCTGTCACCCAAAGGCCGCCTGATCGGGGATTTCACTGTGTCTTGTCTGGCTGATGACGCGTTTCAACTCACGGCATCTTATGGCGCGCAGGCCTATCACATGCGCTGGTTTGAAATGAACGGCACCCGCGGCGTGAATGTCGAAAACATCTCGGACCGCTTGAACGGCTTTCAGATTGCCGGCCCCAAAGCGCGTGACGTATTGGTTGCCTGCACCCGTGACACCGTCGCCGATATGAAATTCATGGATCTGCGCCAAGCCACCATCGGCATGGTGGATTGCCACGTTCAGCGCGTCAGCTATACCGGCGATCTGGGCTATGAAATCTATTGCGATCCCATGGCCCAGCGCGCCCTTTGGGACACCCTTTGGAGCGAAGGTCAAAACCACGGCATGCGCCCCTTTGGTATGCGTGCGATGATGTCGCTGCGGCTGGATAAGTTCTTTGGCAGCTGGCTCAATGAGTTCTCGCCCGATTATACCCCCGGCGAGACAGGAATGGACCGGTTCATCAACTGGTCCAAGAACGTTGATTTCATCGGCCGGGCCGCCGCTGAACAGGAACGCGCGGAAGGGGCCGATCGCGCTTTGGTCAGCTTTGAAGTAGACGCCACCGACGCCGATGTGCAGGGCTATGAACCCGTCTGGATCGACAATGAAGTGCAAGGATTTTGCACATCTGGCGGGTATTCACATCATGCGGGCAAATCAATCGCACTTGCTCTGATCCCGCGTGATCTGGCTCAGGATGGGCTGAACGGCGAAATCGAAATCCTGGGCGATAGGCGCCGCGCCACAATGATCACCGATCCTTTGTTTGATCCCGACGGCGCGCGTATGCGAGGGTGATGCCTGAGCGCATAAATGTAGCGGCGCGCTTGTCGCCTCTGGTGCGCAGCCTCCGGCGGGGATATTTATAAGCAAGAAGATGGGAAGGATGCGCCTTGCACCATCTTCTTGCCAGAAATATCCCGGGGTCCGGGGCAGCGCCCCGAGAAAGGGTTACAATCAAGTGCAAATGGTTATTGTGATCCCTGCTGCTGGTGCGTCATCACGGATGCGTGGGCGGGATAAACTGCTGGAAATCGTGGATGGGCAGCCCCTGCTGGCGCGTTGCACCGGGCGCGCCCTGGCAACAGGCTGGCCGGTGGTGGTGGCCCTCGCGGAAATCCATACGCAGCGATGGACTGCGATTGAGGGCATGGCGGTGACGCGCGTAACGGTGCGGGATTCAAATCAGGGAATGGCCGCTTCGATACGCGACGCAATGGCAGTGATACCACAGAGCACCGATGCGGTTATGATCGTTCCCGCAGATATGCCAGACCTTGAAACAGTTGATTTTCAATTGCTTAGCGAGGCTTTCATCCAAGACCCCGCCCATATTTGGCGCGGGTCAAATGATGCAGGCACGCCGGGCCATCCCGTGATTTTCCCCAAACGATTGTTCCCAAAACTGCTGACTCTGGACAATGGCGAGGGCGCGCGCGCCGCATTGGAAGGTGAAGTGGTCAAGCTTTGCCCCCTGCCCGACCAACACGCCCTGACGGATCTGGACACACCCGAGGATTGGACCAGGTGGCGCGCGAACTAGACCGCAACACGCCCTGCCAAAAATTGCGCCTCACGGGCCTTTAACAACACGCGTGCATCCCGATAAGACCGGACCAAGAACGCAAAAACACCCTCGATCCCTGGCAGAGGATCGAGGGTGAAATTCGAAACCGGGACTAGCCCCCACATGACCGACTTCGGGGTCACCGGGCCGCCTGTGATGAGGGCGGCCCGGCTTGCTGCAAGAGGATAGTCTTACTTAACCAACAGCTTGGCTTCGTGTTTCTTGAGCGAACGACGCGCCGCCTGATAGTTTTCCAGGCCTTCGGCTTCGCGCAGCTCGGGGAAGAGATTGTAAATCTCGTCGCGCTGCTCGTTGCCCATACCGTCGAGCACTTGCTCACCAGGCTGGAAGCTTTCAGTCCAGCTGCCGTTTGACAACACAACTTCGTGCTGATCAAACATGAAGTGGATGTAGCTGATCGAAGAGCTATCGACCACGTCCACACCGTTCAGGCCGGTCAGGTGCTTGGCTGCCGCCAGAACCTCGCGTTCCTCAA
>DFBW01000124.1:0-1815 GCA_002366775.1 Roseovarius sp. UBA3070
GGGGCGATTGGGAGAAATCCCGCCGCGCTGAAAATGGCGAAACCGCTGAGGCGCTCGATTGGTTAACCCAAGCGATGCGCGCCCTGCCCGATGATCTGCGTGATACACTGGCGCTGGTGCTGGACGACGCCACCCACGATCAGGCCGCTGAGGTGCTGGGCATTTCCCCCGGCACGGTCAGCTGGCGCATTTCCGAGGCCAAGAAACGCCTGCGTTCCCTGCGCAAGAAGGAGGATCAGATATGAATGACGATGATCTGGACGATCTGAAATCTGCCTTTCAGGCCGCAACACCAGCGCCGGATGCCTCAAAAAAGGCAGCGAACATCGCGCTGGCCAAAAAAATCCATGCCGGTCTCCAAGGATCGGTGGATGACACTCGTCTTACTTCTGAACGCCCACAATCCGGGCTTTTCAGAGGAGTGAAAACCATGATTGCCAATCTCTCAACCCGCGGTGCATTGACCGCCACAACCGCTGTTCTGGCCGTGGGCCTTATTGTCACATTGCCACAACTGACCGAAAAACCCGCAGTGCTGCTGGACGGGCTGGCTACACCAGAACCCGAATCCACTGTCGCGGTAGCCGAAGAGGTTGAGCTTGGAGAAGCCGCTCTGGATCAGGGTGCGCTGTCTCGGACCGATAATGACGAAAGTGGCATTGTCACCCTTGACGCCCCTACGCCGCCGCCTGCGGAAGGCCGCTCGCAAGCCGCCGTTTCCGGCGATAGTTATGCGACCACCCAGGATATGGCCGATGCGGCCCCCGAGGCACCTTTGGCCTCAGGCCTTCAACCTGAAATCGAAGAGCAGAGCATTGCCAGCGCCAAACCTGCCAGCCCCGAGCAAAAGCGCAAAGTGACTGGTGGTCTTATTGCCCCACAACCGATGCCCGCAGACACCGTGACGGCCCTGCCGCAAGGTAATACCGAGGCCTATCCTGACGTGCCTTCCAACCCGCTGAAAATCACGACCGAGGCACCTGTCTCGACCTTCTCGATTGATGTCGACACGGCGTCTTATGCGATCCTGCGCAGCACCATATCGGGTGGGCGCCTGCCTCAGCCTGACGCCGTACGCATTGAGGAAATGATCAACTATTTCCCATATGATTACCCCGCACCCAAGGCGGATGGGCACCCCTTCCAACCCACGGTTTCTGTGGTGCCAACCCCGTGGAACCAAGGCACACAGCTGGTGCATATCGCCATTCAGAGCGAAAAGCCGGCCATCGAAGACCGCCCACCACTGAACCTGGTGTTTTTGATTGATACATCCGGGTCGATGAACCAGCCCAACAAACTGCCTTTGCTGAAACAAAGCCTGTCGTTGATGTTGTCACAACTCAGCGCGCAGGATCAAGTGGCCATCGTCACCTATGCCGGCAGTGCGGGCCAGGTTCTGGCCCCCACATCGGCCACCCAGCGCAGCACCATCCTTGGCGCGTTAGATCAATTGTCAGCCGGTGGTTCAACCGCAGGCCAAGCCGGGTTGCAACAGGCCTACGCCGTGGCCGAGGGCATGGCCGAAGAGGGCGAAGTCACCCGTGTGGTGCTGGCCACGGACGGCGATTTCAACGTTGGGCTGTCCAACCCTGACGCGCTGAAGGACTACATCGCCGACAAGCGCGAAAGCGGCACTTACTTGTCCGTCATGGGCTTTGGGCGGGGCAATCTGGATGATGCCACCATGCAGGCGCTGGCGCAGAACGGGAATGGCCAGGCGGCCTATATTGACACGCTAAGCGAGGCGCAAAAGGTGCTGGTGGATCAGTTTTCGGGTGCATTGTTTCCGATTGCGGATGACGTGAAAATCCA
>DFBW01000124.1:1861-2513 GCA_002366775.1 Roseovarius sp. UBA3070
TTCAACAATGACAAAGTGGATGCCGGCGACATCGGCGCAGGCACGGCAGTGACGGCTATATATGAGGTCACACCTGTCGGATCTGACGCGCAATTGAGCGATCCGTTGCGCTATGGCGAAGCCGCTGACTCCGGCAGGCCCTCAGATGAGCTGGGATATCTGAAGCTGCGCTACAAAGCACCGGGTGCACAGACCAGCACGTTGATCGAAACGCCGATCCGGCCTGATCTGAGTGCAGCCACGGGCGAGGTGGGATTTGCCATTGCCGTGGCGTCCTTCGGTGAATTGCTGAAAGGGTCTGATTTCACCGGCGACTGGACTTATGCTGATGCCGTCGCCCTGGCCTCTGCCACAAAGGGCGAGGACGCTTACGGCTATCGTGCTGAAGCGATCCGCCTGATGCGTCTGGCAGGCAGTCTGTCCGAGCAGTAATCCCCCGATTGCCTGCCAAGATGCAAGAAGCCCCGGGCGTGACCCGGGGCTTTTTTGTTGCGGTGGAGGTCCCGGATCAGGTCCGGGACAGGGCGGCCTAGTTCACAGCTTTTGCGTCAACCACATCTTTGGCGACCGTTGCACCACTGGCAATTTCGATCTGGCGGGGTTTCAGTGCTTCGGGCACTTCACGCACCAAATCAATGTGCAGCATGCCATC
>DFBW01000059.1:0-3439 GCA_002366775.1 Roseovarius sp. UBA3070
GTGCAGGCACTCGCCGATGCGTGTGCCGCCTTCCCAATCCTGTGCTTCGTGGCCTGCCGCAGCCAGGGCGGCATCCACATCCCGCGTGACCAGATGGCGGGTGATATTGGTTAAACGCGTCCCAAAGGTGAAGGCCTGAACCTTGGCCCATCCTGCGCCTTTTTGGTTTGCGACCGTGTGCACAAAATGCAAAACCATCCGGCTGTATTGGCTCATCGAGCCTGAAATATCACACAGCACCACCAGATTGGGCCAGCGTGGTTTGGGCGTTTGCACCTGTAGTTTTTGCATCTCGCCGCCCCGGCGCATCGCCGCTCTGAGCGTCTTGCGCGCATCAACCCGCTGGCCTGTGTGGCTGGCCATTCCCCGGCGTGAGGCAAAGGGTTTCACCGGCAGTTCCAGGCGGGCCAGCATGCGCTTGGCTTGCGCCACCTCGTCCACGCTCATCTGTTCAAAATCAAGGGATCGCAGGCGTTCCTCGGCGGACATGGTCAGTGAGGCATCAACCTCTATCTGCGTCTCCTCGTCCGGCTCTGACGTGCCGGTCTCGGGTTGGTCGGGCGTGATCCCATCCAACAGCGCCTCAGCTGCGCGTTTTTCGGCAGGTTTGGCGGCATGGTCTTCTTGCACACCGCGGATGGCGGGCAGCATCATCGCCATCATATGTTCCATATAGCGCGGATCACGCCAATACAGCCGGAAGATCTGGGCAAACACGGCCCGGTGCTCGGGCCGGGTCACAAAGCACGCCCGCAGCGTATAGAAAAAGTCGCGCTGCGAGGTAAAGCCTGCGGCCTCGACCGCGCGGATTGCATCCACCACCCGCCCCGGCCCGACAGGCAGGCCTGCCTTGCGCAGGGCACGGGCAAAATGGGTGATATTATGGGTGAGCTTCGGGTGGTCCGGCAGGTCGAGGTCAGGGTATTCAAACATACGCGCGATTGGGGGCCAGCCCCCAAGCCCCCGGGATATTTATAGCAAGAAGATGGGTCATGCAGGGTCCAGGCTGGCTTTGGCCTCGTCCAGGATGCGTTTGGCCTCGGATCCTTGTAGTTTTTGGATGTCGTCCTGATATTTCAAAATGGCGCCAAGCGTGTCGGCAATCACCTCGGGGCTGAGGGATATCACATCCAGGGCAAGCAGGCATTTGGCCCAGTCAATCGTTTCGGCCACGCCCGGTTTCTTGAACAAATCCTCGGTGCGCAGATGTTGAACAAAGGCCACCACTTCGCGGCTCAGCGCATCGGCGGTCTCAGGGGCGCGGGCCTGCAATATTTCGATCTCGCGCTCAAAGCTGGGGTAATCCACCCAATGATACAGGCACCGGCGTTTCAGGGCGTCATGTACTTCGCGGGTGCGATTAGACGTCAGGATCACGATGGGCGGTTCAGGCGCGGCGATCGTGCCCAGTTCAGGGATGGTGATTTGGAAATCCGAAAGCGCCTCCAGTAGATACGCCTCAAAAGGCTCATCGGTGCGGTCCAGCTCATCAATCAGCAGCACTGGCGCGCCGCCCGGTTGTGGGCGCATCGCCTCAAGCAAGGGGCGCTCAATCAGGAAATCCTCGGTGAACAGATCAGATGTGAGGGCAGCGCGATCCACCCCGCCCGAAGCCTCAGCCGCACGAATGGCAATCATCTGTTGGGTGAAATTCCACTCATAGACCGCACTGGACGCATCAAGGCCTTCATAGCATTGCAACCGGATCAACCGGCGATCCAGCCCAGCCGCCAACGCTTTGGCGATTTCGGTCTTGCCGACGCCCGCCTCGCCTTCCAGAAACAGCGGTCGGCCCAGCTTTAACGCCAGAAACACCACCGTCGACAGATCTCGCCCGCAGATATAATCCTGCCCGGCCAGCAGCGCGGATGTCTCATCAATGGAACTTAAGTACATATATGCGAGCCTTTTTATCTGTCCGGCCCAGCACTGCACAGCCACCAACCCTTCGTCAAGAGCCGCCAGCCATGGCACATCCGCCCAGAAACCCCTTGGATTTTACAAAGTTTTGCCCAGATTGCGATCTATGTCCAATTCCGAGGCGCCGCCAAAGCGGCACGAGATAGTGTAAGGAACGAGTTGAATGCACAACGCATCACAGGCGTTTGACGCAAACCTGGATGGTTTGGACTGGGCAGAGTGGCTGACCCGGATTTCTGGCTTGATTGGCCAGGCCGGATTTTTGGAACATCTGGGCGAGGACCACGCAGCTGCGTTCCGCTCAAAGGGGGCCACCTTGCTGGTCACTTTTGAAAATCACACGCTGATCGAGGAGCAATCCCAACGCGCACATCCCATGGGGTGGCAATTGGTTGAGGCCCTCGGCTGGTCGCACCTGAACCTATTGTGCAAGGACGACACTTGGTTCCGCGCGCCGCGCGTTTACGGGTTTTTTGATCGGATGATTGATGACGGGTTCTTTGAAGAATTCGATCAGGTGGTGTTTTATGGTGCGGGTGCTTGCGGTTATGCAGCCGCTGCATTTTCCGTGGCCGCCCCCGGTGCTCGCGTGCTGGCCATTCAACCGCAAGCCACGCTGGACCCTCGTATTGCTGAATGGGATGACCGGTTTTTGGCTCAACGGCGCACCGCGTTTGATGATCGCTATGGGTTTGCCCCTGATATGCTGGACGCCGCCGAGCAGGCCGTTGTGCTCTATGATCCTGAGATCGAGCTGGACGCCATGCACGCCGCATTGTTCACCCGCGCAAATGTGACCAAATTCCGCATGCGTCATATGGGGCCACGCCTGGAAGAAGGGCTGGAGCGGATGCAAATCCTGCTGCGTATTCTGGCGCAACTTAGCGCCGGCAAATTGGACCGGCTGGCACTGGCAAAACTGTTCCGTGTTCGCCATACCAATGGGGCCTATCAGTTCAACCTGTTGAAAAAGGTCACCCGCGAGGAACGCCACCTTCTTACCATTCAACTGGCCCGCAAGGTGTTGGAACAGCGCGACGCCACGCCATTTCGAAAAGCACTGGCGCGCTCTGAGTTGATTTTGGCCAGACAGGGCGACGTGGAACAACGCGCCGACGGTTGAAATAGGCGTATTTCGTTCGGCTGTGTTCGGGCCTGGCCCGGATCGCTCAAACAGACTGGGCGGATTGGACCTCATCACCGGCTCAATCAACAAGGCCTTGCTTGTGCTCTATTGCCATTGTTCTGGCGCCCTCAGCTCGACCGTGCTTTATGATAGCTCAGACATAAATCATAGGTAGACAGAACCAATGGCCGAACGTTACGAACGCCACCGCCAAGCCTGGACAGGTGAAGAAATTCAAAAACTGCATTTGATGGCCACCAAAGGAATGGGGCTAAAAGCTATTGCCAAAGCTCTTATGCGTTCTGAGGAATCGACCAAAACCAGGGCAAAACTAGACAAGCTGAAAATTCGCAAACTGCGCTGATTGCCTGTACCCTGCTCACCGTTCACGCG
>DFBW01000059.1:3590-4871 GCA_002366775.1 Roseovarius sp. UBA3070
TACAATTTCGTCCACTCCTTTGCGTTCGCGAAGGCAAGAAAACAGGAAAGGCCGGTCGCGGCGCATTCGCTTGGCATCGGTTTGCATAACGTCCAGGTTTGCCCCCACATGCGGGGCCAGATCGGTTTTGTTGATTATCAAGATGTCAGATTTGGTGATAGCTGGACCACCCTTGCGTGGGATTTCTTCGCCCGCAGCGACGTCGATGACATAAAAGGTGATGTCAGCCAGTTCGGGGCTGAAGGTGGCCGAGAGGTTGTCGCCACCGCTCTCGATCAGCACGATTTCAACCTCTGGATGGCGGGTTTGCATCTCGGCGACAGCGGCCAGATTGATCGAGGCATCCTCGCGAATAGCGGTGTGCGGGCATCCGCCCGTTTCAACGCCGATGATACGATCCAGCGGCAGAACCTGCTGGCGCATCAGCGCCTCTGCGTCTTCGCGCGTGTAAATGTCATTGGTGATGACACCGACAGAGAACTCATCGCGCAATGCCTCACAAAGAGCGGCAGTAAGCGTGGTTTTCCCCGCGCCCACCGGACCGCCAATCCCTACACGCAGGGGGCCATTCATTGGTGTCATGAGCGAAATATCCTTGAGTATTGGGTTTCGTGTTTCATCGACGAGATGTCGGACAGGAAAGCCGTAGAGTTTAGTTCATCCAGATCGCAAGCGATTGCTGTGTCGGCGATTTTGATACAGGTCGGAATTAGATCACGGATCAGGGACTGACCGTCGCTTTGGCCCAAAGGCACAAGGCGCATGGCAACGGCTGCGAGGTTGCTGGTAAAACTTTGCAAGTAGATTTGTGCTGTAAGATTGAGCGGAAGATTTTCCAGCCGTGCTGCCTGACCGGCAGCGACCGGGTAGGTGAGCCCGGCAAGGTCGCAGGCGCAAAGTGCCGAGGTTGCCTTGCAAAAGGCCGCGCCTTGAAGATCACTTTCCTGCAGGCGCTCTTGAGAGGCGCACAATGCGCGGCTGGTGGCGTCAATCTCGGCCAGCGCCTGAGCGTCGTGAGCGCGGTAAGACGCTGCCAGAAGGAGGCAATCGTTCCAGCCCGCGCCAAAGCGCAACACCCCGTCAATCCACTGCCGCGTGTTTTCGGCGGTTTCCACTGACCCGCTATTGATGGCCCATTCCAGCCCATGGGAATAGGCAAAGGCCCCAATCGGAAAGGACGGTGAGAACCACTGTGTTAGGGTGAGGATGTCAGTGGCTGTGGCCATGGGTGCGTCCGTGACCATATGCGCCACCTTCTGGTGTGAAGGGTTCGCTCACCTC
>DFBW01000059.1:5003-5567 GCA_002366775.1 Roseovarius sp. UBA3070
TTGCTCAGGTCCACCAGGAAGCGTTGACCTTTGTCGCTCACCAGTACTTTGCGGCGCAAGAATCTCTCATCATAGGTGAGCGCGACGTGATCGGTCGCATTGCTCCAATGTCCAGGGTGGCGAATGGTCTGGCAGGTCGCCAATATGTCAGTGTCCATCTGTTAAGCCTTTCGCGGGATCGTTCTCAGATATGAGGTGAATGTTGCATCAAAACAGGAAATACCGTTGCGCCATGGGCAGTTCATGGGCCGGCTCGCAGGTCAATAGTTCTCCATTGGCGCGCACTTCGTAGGTTTCGGGGTGCACATCAATGTGCGGCGTGGCGGTATTCATCTTCAGATCGGATTTGCCGATGGCGCGGGTGTTTTTCACGGCCAGCGTTTGCTTTGCCAAGCCAAGCCGCGCGGCAATGCCCGCATCCAGCGCAGCCGCGCTGACAAAAGTGACAGCAGAGTTTTCAACCGAGCGCCCATAGGCGCCAAACATCGGGCGTGAATAGACCGGCTGTGGCGTCGGGATCGACGCATTGGGATCACCCATTTGCGCCATGACAATCGTCCCGCC
>DFBW01000061.1 GCA_002366775.1 Roseovarius sp. UBA3070
CCGAGGCGCTGTCACAGGCCCGCTTCAAAGGTGTGACGCTGGAGCCAATCGGCTGTACGCCGGGTGTGGCGGGGCTGATCGCGCGGGCAGTTGCGAATGCCGTGGTAACAGCATGACTAAGACCGAACCGAGGATCACGCGGCTATATCTGTTGCTGTATCCGTTCACTGCGCTGGCAGTGGCGATCAATCTGTTCTTGCTGGGGCTGATGTGGCAATCAATAGGTCTGTCGGCAATCCCGCCAGTGATAGCGCTGATTGCCTGTGTTCCGCTGGGCCTGCCGGTGAACTGGTGGGTCACAAAATGGGTGCGCGGCCTGATTGACGAAGCCGAGGGGCGCAAGTAAATCATCCGCCTGGCGGAGTGCAGGGCAGCCCGTATTTTTCCGGATTGGTCAGAAAGGCGAACAGTTCTATTTCAAACCAAACCAGCCCTTTGGCGGCGCGTTCCTGCACAGCTTTGTGTAACCTGGACAGACCGACGGGACACTTGTGGAGTTACTGTAGCTTGTCTCTAAGCGCTTCGTAAGGGGTCTGGCCGTTATGCGCGCCGTGCGGTCTGGCGAAGTTGTAGAACCGTTCCCATTCGTCAAGTTTTGCCTCGAGATCTACATCGCCCTTGTAACTTAGGAGCTGATAAAATCCTAAGAAAGACTCTCAAAACTGGTTGCGACTTGCTCGGCAAATTTTGCGGCACCAACTGGCAAGGACCGTCCGCGCAGTTGTGCCAGATGCAGGAGCCCACCGTCACTTACTCTCAGATCAATAGGCCGCACAATGGTCCCGTCTGTGATGCCATGCGGCAGGCCGATCTCTATTTCAAATCCGATTGCATCGCTGCTGGCAACGTAGTTGCGCAAAAAGATATAGCTCTCTGTTTCCACGACGGGTCGCAAAATTGTGCTCAGGCGTTTTGCTTCGAGATCCAACAGGTTGCGCACGGCATACGGGCTTTTGGGCAGGGCGAGGGGGTATTCCAAACAATCACTAAGCCTAAGATTAGATTTCGTGGCCAATTCATGCGCCGCTGACATGATCGCATAGACTGGCTGGCGGGTTGTTGCGATGGTTTCAAAATTCTCCATCGCAAGCGGAGAAAACACGATAGCCAAATCCGCATCATAGGTCATCAGGGCGCGTTCTGCGGCTTCCCCGTCGGCCATATGAACCTGAAATTCAACACCGGGAAATTGAGCGCGGTAGCTTTGAATTTGCCGTGGCAGAAAAATCGGCAAGAGCGACTGGGAACAGACAATGGAGACGGTCCCGCGCCGTGCGCCTTTCAAGTCCTCAATCCGGGCTTTCAGGGCCTCAATATCGGCCATATGGCGTCGAAAGGTGTGAACGGCGTGCTCTCCTGCAGGATTGAGACGCACCCCTTTTGCGTGTCGTTCAAAGAGCGGTGTGCCAAGTTCTTGCTCCAACGATTGGATGCGGCGGTTCAGTGACGACGGGGTAATCGCTAAGATTTCTGCCGCTTGGCGCACTGAACCTGCCCGCGCGGTTGCATCAATATATTTATAAATCAATAGGTTACGCATGTGCGTTGCATTTTCCGTGTAAGGTTTGGGCCTTTTTAGCAGCAGATTGAAGCAGTTCCCACTGTTAATCTTTTTTCAATCACCGTGGGGAACCGATGAATGCCTAAAACTGAACTGTCACCACTCGAAGAACGGGTTCTCAACCGGATCACCGAAGAGCGCTGGTTAAAGCTTGCCGCTGAACTGATCCGAACCGGCCAGCCGCGTTCCGGCAACCCGCTTGATCCTGATATGCCCGGGGGCGAGGAAGAAGCGATTGCTATGCTGACCGCTGGCAAACTTGAGGCGCTTGGCATGGATGTTGAGACCTATGCCGATGTGCCGGGACGGCCAAATGTTGTCGCGACGCTGAAGGGCTCGGGCAATGGGCCATCCCTGATGATGAATGATCATCTTGATACCTATCCAGTGGTTGAGCCTGAAAAATGGAACATGACGGATGGCAAACCTTATGAGGCGAAGCGGCATGGCGATTTGCTGTATGCCCGAGGGACATCAGACACACGTGGGAACATGGCATCGTGCCTTTTGGCAGCGCAGGCGTTGATCGAAGAAGGCGTCACGTTTGAAGGTGACTTGATGTACTGTTTTTGCGTCGATGAAGAACGCGACGGCACACATGGGTCGATTTACCTGACGCAGGAACTCGGCATCCGCGCAGACTACTCGATCACGGCGGAACCAACTGCATGGGGGGGGCCGGTAAACCCTGATGCTGCGGGAAATCTACCCAATTGGGGGATCAACCTGTCGGTTGCGAACTCAGGGCATTGCCTTGTTGATATCACCATTACCGGTGAGAAAGGTCACATCTGGCGGCCCGACGTGATTGTAAATCCCATCAATGAAGCGGCCAGCTTGATCCCGCTGCTGGAGAGCATGGAATTCTCTCATGAGGCGGATCCGTTTCCCGGCCATACCCCCCCTTGCGTTACGATTGTGCGTATTCGCGGCGGCCTTCCGGGCGAGATGCAGTTTTCGCCTGATGCCTGTGTCATCACGGTGGCTGTCGTGGGTATCGTGCCAGGCATGACGATGGAAACTGTGCTGTCAGATATCAGTCATGTCACACGGTCCGTCACCGAAAGGTCCAACCGGACAAGCGCGACGGTCGCGCAAGTCCCGGGGTCATTGTTTGTCGATGCGACCCCTCCGGTTTCCATGGACGAAGAGCCATGCGTGTCTTTGGTTCGGTCGTCTGAGCGGTTGTTGGGGCAAACGCCCGAGCCAAACCGTAAAAACGCGTTCAACGATACCATCCGTCTGCGGGAATTTGGAATGAACGCTGTCACATTTGGCCCCGGTGAAGATGGCTGGGCCGCTGATAACGAGTGGATTTCGATCACAAAAAGTGTCGCCGCGGCTCAGGTCTATGCGTTGACGATCATGGATATTCTAAAAGGAACGTCCAAATGATGGAAGCCTTCCGTAGAAATCGACGGTCCTATTTGCTGTCTGCGGGGTCTGTCACCTTCATGTTGTTGGCATGGGTGTTCGTGACCTCAACCGGACTGGCAAATGAGCTGTTCCTTCCGGGCCCACAGGCGATCTGGGAGGCGTTCGTTAAGGCAACTGTTAAAGGCTATCAAGGATCCACCTTGTTGGAACATGTGGGCGTCAGCCTGTGGCGCATCTTGGTGGCTTTTGCCATCGCCTGTGTGATCGGCATTCCGTTGGGTATCTTGATGGGGGCATCACGGGATGCGGCCTCGATTCTGAATCCATTCATTGAGTTTTACCGCCCCCTGCCGCCGCTTGGATTGTACACATTGCTTGTTATGTGGCTGGGCATTGGCGAGGAAAGCAAACTGGCTTTGCTGTTTCTTGCCGCCTTGCTGGGGATCATCATCACCACCGTTCAGGCCGTGCATAGCATAGATCCAGTTTATGTCCGCGCCGCCAAGGCATTGGG
>DFBW01000036.1 GCA_002366775.1 Roseovarius sp. UBA3070
CAGAGCATCTGCGCGCATATCGCCGAGCGGGGCTGGGACGTGGTCGATATCGGCCCCACGTCACCGGAAAGCACCCCTTACCCCAAGCATGGCGAGGCGGCGGCACGACATGTGGTGTCGGGCGATTGCCGGTTTGGCATTGTTCTTTGCGGCACCGGTCAAGGCATCATGATGGCGGCCAACAAGGTGAAGGGCATCCGCTGCGGTGTATGTTGTGACACCTTTTCTGCCCGTATGATCCGCGCGCATAACGATGCCAACATGCTATCGCTGGGCGTGCGGGTGTTGGGCGAAGGGCTGGCACTGGATATCGTGGATGCGTTCCTGAACACCCGTTTCGAAGGCGGACGCCACGCGGCACGGGTGGAAATGATCACAGCAATCGAGGAATAACACATGACCAAACCTTGTATTATCTGTGTCGCCATCACCGGTTCAGTTCCCACCCAGGCGGACAACCCGGCTGTTCCCATTACCACCCAGGAACAAGTGGAAAGCACCCATGCGGCGTTTGAGGCCGGGGCTGCCATTGCCCATTGTCATGTGCGCAATGAGGATGGCACGCCATCGTCGGATCCAGATCGGTTTGCCCGGCTGGGAGAAGGCATTCGCAAGCACTGCCCCGGTATGATCATCCAGTATTCGACCGGTGGCCGGTCGGGCGCCGGGGCCGCGCGCGGTGGGATGCTGCCGCTCAGGCCCGATATGGCATCCCTATCGGTGGGATCTAATAACTTTCCGACCCGTGTTTATGAAAACCCGCCTGATCTGATCGCCTGGCTGGCTGGCGAGATGCGCAAATTTTCTGTGACACCTGAAATCGAAGCGTTTGACATGTCACATATTCTGCAGGCGATCCGGATGCACAGTGAGGGCCTTTTGTTTGGTCAGTTGTATGTGCAGTTCGTTATGGGGGTTAAAAACGCCATGCCGGTCGACCGCGATGTGTTTGATTTTTATGTCAGGATCATGCGTGAACGTGCCCCCGAGGCTGAGTGGTGTGCGGCTGGGATCGGGCCAAATCAGATCAAGGTCAATGAATGGGCGATTGCTGCGGGTGGCCATACCCGCACCGGGCTTGAGGATAACATACGTCTGGACAAGGACCGCCTGGCGCCCTCGAATGCCGCTCTGGTGTTGCGCGCGGCTGATCTGTGCGCCAAATATGACCGCCCGATTGCCACACCGGCACAGGCCCGCACCATTCTTGGCCTGCCTGCCTCGCTTTGATTGCCGGGTCTGCGGTGGGACGATCACACTCACAGTCCCGATTCTTTCCCACGGAGCGAGAATGAGCCCACGGAGCGAGAATGAGCGCCGCGCGGGCGATGGAATCACATTCACAAGCCCTGAGAATCGCCCTGTGAGGTCAATTCAGCCTGCAATAGGGGTAGGCGCAAATCCACCGGCAAGATGCGCTAACACCCCTAAAAACGATAAAAACACTGGAAATCAGCCGGTGCGCCTCATTCGAGTGTGATTTTAACAACACATCCCGAGCAACAAGAAGACGCGGAGAGGCGCATTCGTTGACACTTGGGGGGCATTTGCCTCATTCCATCATTCAAGTCGTGTCCAAGAGGGGGGCGGCGAACATGCAACTTTCCTGCTATTTAGGAGGGACAACCCTTGAAAAAGCAACTTCTCTGCACCAGCGCGATCGCACTCGGCGTAGCAGCTGCGGCACCAGCTTCGGCCCAAGATTGGGATATGGACTGGGGCGGCTTCATGAACCAGCACGCAGCATTCATTGACTCGGACATCAAAGTCGGCGGCAATACTGTCCCTGGCTTTGATTTCTCGGGCCTGGAACTGCACCAGACTGCTGAAATCATCTTCACTCCTTCGGTTACGCTCGACAACGGCCTGACCTTCGGTGTGAACATCCAGTTCGAAGGCCAAAACGGCTTCTCGGTGGATGAATCATACATGTCGATTTCGTCGGACACCTTTGGTCGTCTGGACATCGGTGCTGAAAACTCCGCTGGTTACAAATCCATGGTTGGCGCGCCAACTGTGACATCCATGTGGATCAACTCACCTTCGATCTCGTCGTTCATTCCTTTATCGGCTCCGGCCGTTCTGCCTTGGACGTTCCGTCAGGCCGCAATCTCGTCCTACACTGAGGTTGGTGGTAACAACGACGTACGTCGCATCAGCTACTACACGCCTTCGTTCAACGGTCTGACCATTGGTGTTTCTTACGCCCGTGACGGTAATGTCAACGCAGGTAACAACTACGGCTTTGGCCTGGACGCCAACGCAATGGCCCTGTCGAACGTATGGGACATTGGTGTTAACTACAGCCAGTCCTTCGGCAACGCAGACATTAACGTCGGCGCTCGCTACGGTGAAGGTGACCTGGTTGTTGGTTCCGCCAGCACTTGGGGTATCGGCGCATCTGTTGGCTTCGGTGGTTTCACCGTAGGCGGTTCATACGCTGAAAACGACAACGGCGCTGCAAACGGCGTTGCCGACAACGAAGGTTGGAGCTTCGGCATGACCTACGACATGGCTGGCCCATGGGCGTTTGAAGCCTTGACCTACCAAGGTGAAACTAATGTTACAGCCGCCGGCTTAACTTCCGACTACACAGCCTATAAAATCGGTGCAAGCCGTGACTTGGGTCCAGGTGTAGACTGGGATCTGTATGCTGTAATGGCCGAAAACGGTGTTTCCGGCATTCTCGAAGTCGAAGGCTTCGCAGTTGGTACCGCAATCAACCTGAGCTTCTAAGTTCAAGTAGATTTAGCGGCGGGGGGGCTTGCCTTCCCGCCGTTTCCATTTCAAAGGTGCTTTATCGCACCTTTTTTTGTTCCTTGGGACGACTGAGACATGAAGAAAAGCATCATCTGGCTGGCCTCTTATCCGAAGTCTGGTAACACATGGATGCGTATTTTCCTGGCCAATTACCTGATGAACACCAATGAGCCGATGCCGATCAATCAAGTGCATCGTTTTGGCATGGGCGATACCATCGCAAAAACCTATCAGATGGTTGCCGGCCGCCCGATTGACACGAACGATCCGGCCCAGATTTTACCCTTACGTGACAAAGTGTTACGCGGGATTGTTGGCAATAACGCTGACATCAATTTTGTCAAAACTCACAACATACGGCGTGTTGCTTTTGGCGTGAACATGATCCCCGATCAATACACCCGCTCATCTATCTATATTCTGCGAAATCCGCTGGACATGGTGCTGTCTTATGCGCGCCACCATGGCCTGACGATCGAAGCCGCCGTGCATGCCATTGGCCATTCCGATAATGCCACAAGTGGTGACGCAAATTCCGTGGCCACATTTCTGGGCTCCTGGTCTGAACATGTGAATTCCTGGACCGCCCGTGCGCCTTATCCGCAGCTGACCATCCGGTATGAAGACATGTTGGCCGATCCTGTGACGCATTTTACGGCTGTGCTTGAACAGATCGGCGTGCCCGTGGACGAAACCCGCCTGAAACGCGCGATCAAACATGCCAGTTTCAAGGAAGCGAAGCGGCAAGAAAAGAAACACGGCTTTATCGAGAAATCTGACAGCGCCGACAGCTTCTTTACATCTGGCAAGGCCGGATCGTGGAAAACGGACCTCGCCCCAGACCTGGCCGAGCAGATTACCAAAGATCACCGCGCCACCATGAAACGCTATGGATACTTACCCTCATGAGCAACCTGCAACGCATCATCTGGCTGGCCTCTTACCCGAAATCTGGCAATACCTGGATGCGCAGCCTGCTGGCGCATTACCTGATGCCAGCAGGACAAGCCCCTGATATCAATAACTTACGCGCATTTACCACGGGCGACACGCGGCAGGACATTTTTAACGCAGCGGTGGGCGGACAGTTTCGGGCCAACTCGATTGAGGAATGGCTGAACGCGCGTCACAAGGTTGTACGGATGATTGCGGGCTCAAAGCCAAACCATCATTTCGTGAAAACCCACTGCCAGCCGATCAAAATGTACGACATGGAACTGATCCCACCCGAGGTGACATCAGCGGCCATCTATATCCTGCGCAACCCATTTGATCTGGCGCCATCCTTTGCGCGCCATCAATCGGCGGACATCGACACGGCAATTGAACGCCTGTGCAACCCTGATACGGTGATGGGCACAGAAACCGGCATTTTTGATGTACTTGGCCGCTGGGATGATCATGTGAACGCCTGGACGTCTGCCCCCGGCCTGCCGCTGCATGTTGTGCGTTACGAAGATTTGTTGAACAAGCCCGCCAAGACCATGCGCAAACTGCTGGGTGGTTTCCTGAAGGTTCCAATGGACAGCCCGAAGCTGGCCAAGGCGATCAAGGACACCAGCTTTGCCGCCATGAAAAAGCAGGAAGAAAAAGACGGATTCTTCGAGAAACCCAAAGGCATGAAAAGCTTTTTCGCCAAAGGGCAGGCGGGCGTGTGGCGTGATGATCTGACCCCTGCCCAAGTGGGCCGCCTGCGTGAGGCGTTTTTGCCGACGCTGGAAAAGTGGTACCCGGAACTGCTGAAGGACACCGCAGAATTCGCCGATACGCCATCGTGAGTGCGCAATCCCTTTTCAATCAGGGCGCAGCAGCCTAGATTCAATTGGAAATCGGTTGGTAAGGGAGCCTTAGACATGGCACGCAAGCATTTGTCCATCATTGCAATGATCACCGCCCTGGCGGCATGCACCCCGGCTGAACAGGCTGCGGTCATGGCGCTTGGCCCAACGCCGGTATTGGATGGCGGCATCTATTCCTCCGGGGGCGGCATTACCGTTGCAGCCCAAGTAAATGAGATCGACGGCATGACAGGCCTTTGCGGCGTCTGGGCCGAAAGCAAACGACAGGCGGTGTTTACCAAAGGCCTGGCGCGCAAGGTCATGCACACTGGATCGGCCTATCTGGATGGCACTATTTTGCACCGAGATCTGGCCTTTATGGCCAAGGTTGACCCGATGACCAGCTATGGCGGGCAGGGGGCCAATTGTGTGAAAACCCAGCGGCCGTGGTCTGCTGCGGACGCGGGCAAGCCCGTGAAATTGCGTATTCCCAAGCAGGTCGTACACCGCGAAATTGATGATGGAGACGGCGTGGGCATTGTCGTCACCTTCTCGCAAACCGGGCCAGGGGCGATGAGCCCATCCCTTAAGTCATTGATACTAGACAATTAAAGAATTGGGCTTGGGATCAGATGAGTTCTGCCAATTCCGCATCCTTGCGCCGCGCCGCACGTCTATCCGTTGCCCCCATGATGGATTGGACAGATCGCCATTGCCGCTATCTGCACCGTCTGCTGACGCATGAGGCGTTGCTTTATACCGAAATGGTCACAGCCCCCGCTTTGGTGCGTGGTCATGCGTTGCACTTGTTGGATTTTTCACCCGATGAGCATCCCATCGCATTGCAACTCGGGGGCTCGGACCCGGCGGAGTTGGCGAAGGCTGCGCAGTTGGGGTTTGAGGCGGGCTATGACGAGATCAACCTGAATGTCGGTTGCCCGTCCGATAGGGTGCAATCGGGCACCTTTGGGGCTGTGTTGATGAAAAACCCCGCTCTGGTGGCCGACTGCTGTGGCGCCATGATGGACGCGGTGCCGATTGAGGTGACTGTCAAATGCCGCATCGGTGTCGATGATCAAACCCCCGAAGAGGTGCTGCCCGAATTTCTGGCTCGCGTGGGTGCGGTGGGCGTTCAGCGCTTTACCATTCACGCACGTATGGCGTGGCTGAAGGGCCTTAACCCCAAGGAAAACAGGGATATTCCGCCGCTGAATTATGATCTGGTTGTGCAGATGAAGCAGCTGTTCCCGGCGCTGCATCTGTCGGTTAACGGCGGGATCGACACCCTTGATCAGGCGGTTGATTTTCTGGATCGGGGCCTGGACGGGGTGATGATCGGGCGGGCGGCGTATCACAACCCCGGTGGCGTGCTGGCACAAGTGGACAGCCGTGTCTTTGGCAGGGCTGATCCCACGGCCACCACCGAACAGGCGGTGCACGCGATGTTGCCCTATATTGAGGCGCATCTGGCCACAGGTGGCCGCCTGCATCAGATCACGCGTCATATGCTGGGCCTGTTTTCGGGCCGTCCCGGCGCGCGCGGCTGGCGGCGGGTGCTGTCCGAAGGGGCCACACGCCCCACTGCGGG
>DFBW01000086.1:0-7489 GCA_002366775.1 Roseovarius sp. UBA3070
GCGCGCGGCGAAGACGAGCTAAGCGCGGCTGAGTTCCTGAAACTGGTGCGCGAAAAGGCCAAAACCCTGAAGATTGACGCCGAAATGCTGAAACGCCCGGTCAACGTGGGGTTTTCGGGCGGCGAGAAAAAGCGCAACGAAATCCTGCAAATGGCAATGCTTGAGCCAAAAATGTGCATTTTGGATGAGACGGATTCGGGCCTTGATGTGGACGCCATGAAACTGGTGGCCGAAGGTGTGAACGCCCTGCGCGATGCGGGCCGGGGTTTCCTTGTAATCACGCATTATCAACGGCTTCTGGACCACATCAAACCTGATGTGGTGCATATCATGGCCGATGGCCGGATCATCAAATCCGGGGGGCCGGAACTGGCGGTTGAAGTTGAAAACAACGGGTATGCCGACATTCTGGCGGAGGTGGCGTAATGGCCCTGCCACAAACCAAAGAGGACGTAACCGAGGCGCGGTTATCCACGATGCAGATGCCCCAAGGTGCCGGTTGGGCCAATGCTTTGCGTGAAAATGCACTGTCACGGCTGCGGGCTGTCGGGCTGCCGGATCGGCGTGACGAATACTGGAAATACACCCGCCCCGATACATTGGTTCAGGCCCAAGGGCCTCAGGCAGCTTTGTTCGCGACCCAAGAAGAGGACGAACTGTTTGGTGGCGTTGAGCGATTGCAGATTGTCTTTGTTGATGGTGTTTTTGACGCCGAGGCCAGCGATGATCTGAGCGGCGAAAACGTGAAAATCGAACGGCTGGCTGAGGTGTGTGAGACCGATATCCATTGGGCCAAGGACCTCTATGGCGTGCTTGAAACCAACGGCCAAACCCCGGTGGCCCGCCCGTTGGCAACGTTGAACACAGCGATGGCGACAGACGGTGTGATGATCCATGCAACCGGTAAGGTAAGCAAAGCTATTCATCTGGTTTATCACCATAAATCAACCAGTTCTGATGCGATCCTCCACCACCTTATCAAGCTGGAGGAAGGCGCCGATCTGACCATTTTGGAATCTGGCCCTGCGGCGGCGCGGTTCAACAAGGTGATGGAAGTTGAAATCGCCGATAACGCCAGGTTCCACCATGTGCGCAAGCAGGGCCGCGATCATGAACGCGTGGCCGTCACACATATATTTGCCCGGCTGGGGCGCGAAAGTGCTTTCAAATCCTTCACCCTGACCGCCAATGGCGTGATGACGCGCAATGAATGTGTGATCGAGTTGACGGGTGATGATGCGGTTGCCCATGTTGCAGGTGCGGCGGTGGGGGATGGTGATTTTCACCATGATGACACTGTGTTTATCACGCATGACGCTGAACGTTGCGAAAGCCGTCAGGTGTTCAAAAAGGTGTTGCGCAACGGCGCGACAGGTGTGTTTCAAGGCAAGATTTTGGTCAAGGCCGGTGCGCAGAAAACGGATGGCTACCAGATTAGCCAGTCACTGCTGCTGGACGGCGACAGCCAGTTCCTTGCCAAGCCTGAGCTTGAGATCTACGCCGATGATGTGATTTGTTCGCATGGCTCTACCTCGGGGGCGATTGATGAGGAAGGCCTGTTTTACATGCGCGCGCGCGGCATTCCTGAAAGCACGGCCACTGATCTGTTGACGCTGGCCTTTCTGGCCGAAGCTGTCCAAGAAGTCGAGGACGAGGGCCTGCGCGAAGACATCAACAGCCGCCTGAGTGGCTGGCTGGAGCGGCGGCGCGGCTGATGCCTGTCACCCGAGACATAGCGGCCACTTACCGCCGGCCTGGAAAGGTGATGCGGCAATTGCTGGCGATGGGCCAGCGCGAGGATCGTGCTTTGGCGATCCTGATGGCCGCTTGTGTTGTGGTGTTCATCGGGCAATGGCCCCGGCTGGCGCGAGAAGCACATTTGAGCGGTCAGGAGTTGAACCCGCTGCTGGGGGGCACCTTGCTGGCCTGGGTCTTTATGGCGCCACTGATGTTTTATGCAATTGCCTTTGTCAGCTATCTTGCCCTACGCGCTATTGGCGGGAAACTGTCAGGGTTTGATGCCCGGATCACGCTTTTCTGGGCATTTCTGGCGGCCAGCCCGCTGATTTTGTTGCACGGGTTGGTGGCCGGTTTCATCGGCCCCGGAGTGCAGCTGCATATCGTGGGGGCCATCTGGCTGGCCCTGTTCCTTTGGTTCTGGATTGCGGGCCTGAAAACCGCAGGTTGGGGGCGCAGATGACACGCTTTGACATTCAATCGCTGGTCTTTGAGACGATCCGCTCGCCCTCCACAGCGGCTGCGCGCATCTTGCAGATCAACCTCCCCAAGGAATGGCTGTGGATGGCACTGGCATTGATGTCAGTGCTCAATGCCATGGTCTATTCGGTGTCATTGCAACTCGCTCCGCCGCTTGACCCGGCGGATGGCATTTTCCTGCCGCCAGTTCTTCGCTCGCCGGTGTTGCTCACCTTGTTTTTGTTTGCGGCCCTTGGCCTGACGGTGGTGATGCTGCACAAACTGGGCCGGGCGATGAATGGGGCGGCGTCACTTTATGATATATTGATCCTGATCACTTGGTTACAGGTGCTACGGCTGGCCTTGCAACTGGTGATGCTGGTTTTGTCGTTGTTCATCCCGGCCTTTGGCGCATTGCTGGGGTTGGTGGCCACCGTTTGGGGCGTCTATATTCTGGCGGTTTTCGTGAATGTTGCGCACCGCTATGACAACACCATGAAATCCGCTGGTGTCATGGTGCTCAGCTTTCTGGCCATCGCGGTGGGCATGTCCGTGCTGATGGGCCTGCTGGGCGGTTTTAATATGGGAGAGATCGCCAATGTATGATGTGACCGCCATTCGTGCGGATTTTCCGATCCTGTCACGCACGATCAATGACAAACCGCTGGTCTATCTGGATAGTGGTGCCTCGGCCCAGAAACCACAGGTGGTGATTGATGCGATCACATTGGCGTATTCCCATGAATATGCCAATGTGCACCGGGGTCTGCATACACTTAGCAACATAGCGACCGAGAAATATGAAGATGTGCGCACTATCATTGCGCGGTTCCTGGGGGTGGCAGATGAAGGTCAGATTATTCTGAACTCGGGCACCACCGAGGGCATCAACATGGTGGCCTATGGCTGGGCCATGCCGCGGATGCAGGCGGGCGATGAGATTGTCTTGAGTGTGATGGAGCACCACGCCAATATCGTGCCCTGGCATTTTCTGCGCGAGCGTCAAGGCGTGGCGCTGAAATGGGTGGATGTGGACGCAACCGGTGCCTTGGAGACACAAAAGGTGATTGAGGCGATCACCCCCAAGACCAAGCTGATTGCGATCACTCAGGTGTCGAATGTGCTGGGCACCAAGGTGGACATCAAAGCGATCTGTGATGCCGCACGCATGCAGGGTGTGCCGGTGCTTGTTGATGGCTCTCAGGGGGCTGTGCATATGCCGGTGAATGTTGATGATCTGGGGTGTGATTTCTATGCGATCACGGGCCACAAACTGTACGGGCCTTCCGGGTCCGGGGCGATCTATGTGAACAAAGACCGGCTGGCCGAAATGCGCCCCTTCATGGGGGGCGGCGATATGATCCGTGAGGTTTCAAAGGATGAGGTCACTTACAATGATCCACCAATGAAATTTGAAGCCGGAACACCGGGTATCGTGCAAACCATCGGATTTGGGGTGGCTTTGGAGTACATGATGGGCATCGGAATGGAGGCGATTGCGGCACATGAGGATGATCTGTGCGCCTATGCCCAATCCCGCCTCTCGGGCCTGAACTGGCTGAATGTGCAGGGCAGTACGGCGGATAAAGCCGCGATCTTTTCGTTCACCATGGAGGGGGCCGCACATGCGCATGACATCTCAACCATATTGGACAAAAAAGGCGTGGCCGTGCGGGCAGGGCACCATTGCGCCGGGCCATTGATGGATCACCTGGGGGTAAGTGCCACATGTCGCGCATCCTTCGGTATGTACAACACACGAGACGAAGTGGATGTGCTGATCGATGCGCTGGAACTCGCCCATGATCTTTTTGCCTGACAATTTTAGAGCTATGGTCGATTTGGGTGCGATATCGTGAAGCGAGTCGCCCTCATATGCACAGATATGAAACCGACCTAAGTAATTGGAGAATATGATGAACAAAATTATGAAACTCGCCCTGGTGCTGAGCACGGCCGCAGTATTATCAGCCTGCGCCAAAAAAGAGCCAGAACCATTGGTCGTAACACCCGAGCCGGTCTACACCGACAAATGGGGTAACGTGGTCGAAGACAGCTGACCCCAGCCCGATCAATCAGCAAAAAAAGCGACGTCTGCCCATACAATTTTCGTGGGGCGGGCGGCGTGGTTTTTCCGTTGCAGCACTGGGGCGAAGGGGCTATAGGATCGCCCTTAGGCACCTGTAGCTCAGCTGGATAGAGCGCTGCCCTCCGAAGGCAGAGGCCAGAGGTTCGAATCCTCTCAGGTGCGCCAACAACATGATGATAATAAAATAGTATCAGCGCCTTACGAGGCGGTGCTATTTTCCAGCCTCATTCTTAGCGCCGTCTTTGACCTGATGCAGGGAAAAAGCGAAGTGCCGCACGACATATAAACGTTTTGGGCGTTTTGGGTATAACCTCGGATTCAACTTCTACGCGAAACGCTTTAGGTAAATCTAGTTGTTCTCAACTACGTCCATTCGTGCGGTCAGTAGCGCGAGGTTGGCCTTCAATTCAGCGATTTGCTGACCGTCCGACTGGGTTTGAGTGTGCAGCTTATCAATATAGCCGTGAGCCTCGTTCAGCTCGGCGTGCAGCGCCTTGATAGAGGCCAGAGCAATGCCCGATGTGTCCAGCGTGGCTATGCCTGTCTCAGTAGCCCCCAACCCGAAAGCCGCATAAAAATCCTGTGCCATGGGGCCAACGTGCCGTGCGCCCGAAGTATCGTCTTTGTAGGTCCAGCTTGAAACGGGCATGGCAGAAACTTTGTCCAAAATCTCAGCAGTATCCACCGGCACGATCGCCATTTTGGCGTGCTTGTCGGAGTTCTCGGTCAATGTGCCACCAATGGTCATATCGCCATCGGGATCAAGGAACAGGCCCTGCGACGGATTGGTGCTGGCGGTGATGATGAACCGGCCCTGAGAGGCGTTTTCATGGGTGAAAAACCAATCGCGATCACTGGCCGTGTTGGACATGGTGATGTAACTGCCACCGTTGTTGCGCATCTCGAACATGTCGGCCGCGCCGCTACCGCCGGTCTCTTCGATCAGGAATTTTCCGGTACCGTTACTGCGCGACACATGCAGGGCGGCATTGGGGTTCCCGGTGCCAAACCCGGTATCGCCGTTAGCCTGGATACGGAAGGAATTGGTGGGCGCGCCCTGTCGGATAAATAACGGCGTCGGGCCGCCTTGCCCGTCTTGCAGGAAAAAGAACTGGTTGTCACCGCCCATGATCCATTCGTTGCTACTGAACCCGTCGATATTTTCCAGCCGGATTGTCGGGGTCTGATACGACACCGCGTGAATGGTGGACTGCGGCATGCGAGTTCCGATCCCCAGATTACCATTACTGGCTACGACCAAAGCATTGTCAGGGGCGCCGGCCATGACCCAGAACGGTTCTGTTCCGGCGCTTCGGTCAGATACAATAAACGCCTCCTCTCCTCCGGCGTCACGCTCGTTGAAAAGCAACCCCCATGACGTGTCGGGATGCGTTGAAGCGGAACGATCATAGGAGATGATCCAGTTCGATGTGGGATCGAGTTTGAGAGCGGCTGCGTACAGTCCAAACTGCTCAAAGTTCGCGCAGCCTCCGCCAAGGCAGATATTGCCAGTTGTGATGATGTCATCGTCAAACAGCTCATCCGCCATTGCCGGACAAGTCAGGCCAAGAAGCAGGGCGATGGAAGGTAATTGGAAGCGATACATGGGCTGCACCTTTATAATTTCGTGGAATAAGTAATATCTGAATTATACTGATTTTTGGCCTTTCAGCTAGCCCAGCCGTGTAGCCGTGTGTCTGAGAAGGGCGAGGGTAGGCTTAAGTTTAACGATCCGGAGCGTACAAATGTCTGATGAAATAGAGGATGAAGAACGTCTCGGAAGCGGCATTGTCATTGCAATTCCAGGGGCTTAACGACATTTCGGCTTTGGTCTTCGGATCAGGGTTTCCACCGTGTGCCTTTTGGGTCCAGTGACAACCATTCGGGCCAGCCGATGAACATTTCGATCGCCACGACGCACAGGCACACAGCCAATATGCTGACCACAAAGATCACGCGCTTTTCTGATGGTGGATTTTGCGCCCACCGGGCCATTTTGAACAGCCATCGCTGGTTCATTCGGTGAACCTGACTTTGCCGATAAAGGGTAGGTTGCGGTTGCGCTGCGCAAAATCAATACCGTACCCCACGACAAATTCATCAGGGATTTCAAAGCCAATCCAATCGGCCTTGATGTCCACCTCTCGCCGGATCGGTTTGTCGAGCAGGGCAATGGTGCGCAGCTTGGCGGGGGCGCGGCTCTCCAGCAGGTGCAATACATGGGTCAGGGTGTGGCCGGTATCCACGATATCTTCGACCACCAGCACATCACGCCCTTCAATTTCACCGCGCAAGTCTTTGAGAATGCGCACTTCTTTGCTGGATTCCATGGCGTTGCCATATGAGGATGTCTCAACAAAATCGACCTCCACATTCATATCCAGTTCACGCACCAGATCGGCAATAAAGACAAATGACCCCCGCAGCAAACCAACCACGATCAACCGATCGGTGCCTGCAAATTCGGCCTTGATCTCGCGGGCGAGGTCCTCAATGCGCGCAGCAATGGATTTGGCCGAAATCATCTGGTCGATGACATATGAGCGATCAGGCATGATGTCCCCTTGTATTTTGTGTGCCAGTCTACGAAATAGCAGCCCACTGTCCATGCGAATTTCGAGCCTTTGATGACAACACATTCTGAAACACGCCACCTGCCTTACTCTGCACAACAGATGTATGATCTGGTGGCGGATGTGGCGCGCTATCCTGAATTTCTGCCTTGGGCCGCAGCGGCGCGCATCCGATCATGTGAGGGTCAGCCCGATGGATCACAAGTCATGCTGGCTGATCTGGTGATCAGTTTCAAACTGTTCCGCGAAAGATTTGGCAGCCGCGTGGTGCTGTGGCCTGAGCAAAATCAGATCGACACCGAATATCTGGACGGGCCATTCAAGCATATGGTGTCAAAATGGGAATTCAGCGATACTGAAGACGGGTGTGACGTGGCCTTCTTTGTGGATTTTGAGTTTCGCAACTTCATTTTGCAAAAAGCTGCCGGGTTGTTTTTCTATGAGGCCATGCAGCGGATCGTGCGCGCGTTTGAAGCACGCGCAGATGAGTTGTATAAATGAAGAAGGCCCCGGATTGCCGGAGCCTTCTTTTTCGCGCAGCCCATGGGCATGATCAACTGCTCATATCGTAAGCCCGTTCACCATGTACCGAGAGGTCCAGACCGTTGGTTTCAGTTTCTGCATCCACACG
>DFBW01000086.1:7677-7959 GCA_002366775.1 Roseovarius sp. UBA3070
CGGGCCAACAAACCCCGATGCAGGTGTGATCGAGGCCAGACCGGCGATGGTGCCCGTCACGATGCCCACAAGTGATGCCTTGCCAAATTTTATCCGCTCCCACAATGCCCAGCTGAGCGAGGCCGTCGCCGCAGAAATATGGGTCACTGTCAGCGCCATGGCGGCCCCGCCGTCTGCGGCCAGCTGAGAGCCGCCGTTAAAGCCGAACCAGCCAACCCACAGCATCGCCGCCCCGATCATCACAAAGCCCGGATTATGCGGCGGAGTGGTTTGATGGCGCCG
>DFBW01000086.1:8151-8730 GCA_002366775.1 Roseovarius sp. UBA3070
ACAAAGCTGAAATTGATCCGCTCGACATAGGCCCCGACGATCAGCGCAGGGGTGATAATGGCGAAGGTCATTTGAAACGCAAAGAACAGAACCTCGGGCAGGGTGCCTGACAGGCTCTCTGCACTCACGCCCAGAAGAAACATTTTGTCCAAACCGCCCCAGTAAGCGCCGCCATCTCCAAACGCGATGGAATACCCAAAGGCTAGCCAGAGCACGCTCATCAAGCAGGCGATGGCATAGCATTGCATGAAAACGCTCAGCACATTTCGGGCGCGCACGAGGCCGCCGTAAAAAAGAGCGAGACCCGGGAGCGTCATGAAAAGGACCAGAGCAGTTGCTACGATGATCCAGGCTGTATCGGCGCCATTCATAGAAATTTCCTTATGTGTTCGTTTAAAGTTGCGCCTAAAAAACCCGCAAACTGCATAAGAAAAAGTCTTTAGCTCTGGATTCGGCGCTTGCTTTGCGCGCTGCCCAATATTCAGGCGATATTGGCTGGTATTGCTGTGTGATTAAGCGGGATTAGGTTAGCGCCCTGGCCAAGATGTTCAACGCATGGGCAACACTGACGCGGCGCAC
>DFBW01000306.1 GCA_002366775.1 Roseovarius sp. UBA3070
CAGGACATGGACGCAATGCGGTTTGATGGCAACGGCCCGGCCAGATGCAACAGTTTCAACGTTTCCAGCGTCTCGGTCAGGCTGCGCACCTGCGCGGTGCGCAGTCTCGCCAGCAGGGCGCGCGCGCCGCTGTCACTGCCTGCGAGTGATGCGGTGTGTGACACTGCTGCCTTCTGCGCCTGTTCCGAACGCCCGGCCTTGAGCGCGACGACAGGTTTGCCCAAGGTGCGCGCAGTTTGGGCCAAGGCCTCAAAGGCGCGCAGATCCCCGATGCCTTCGATATGCAACCCCAGCGCGGTGACGCGTGGATCATTCAACAAAGTCTGACCGATTTGCGATAGCCCGACCTGCGCCTGATTGCCCGCAGTGGCCACATATGCGAGCGGCAAACCGCGCGTCTGCATGGTCAGATTGATCGCCATGTTCGAGCTTTGCGTCAGGATCGCAACACCGCGTTTGCAGCGTTGCCCGCCATGCTGATCCGGCCACAAAAGGGCGCCATCAAGGTAGTTGATAAACCCATAGCAATTGGGCCCAACGATGGGCATATCGCCTGCGGCGTCTAGCAACGCATTTTGCAAATCTGCCCCATCGCCGGTTTCTGCCTGCGCCTCTTGAAAGCCGCTGGCAAAACACACGGCCCCGCCCGCACCCATGGCGCAAAGCAAGCGTACGGTTTGGATGGTGATGTTGCGGTTTACGCCGATGAAGGTTGCATCCGGCACGCCGGGTAGATCCTCCAACCGGGCAAAGCTGGGCAGGCCGCCGATTTCTGTGCGTTTGGGGTGAACAGGCCAGACCGGCCCGTCAAAACCCATCTTGCGGCATTGCTCAATCACGGATGCACACCACGCGCCACCGCCAACAACAGCGATAGAAGATGGGCGAAAAAGGCGAGACAGGTTGGGCATTCTTGGCGTGATCCTGATGAGAGTTATTTTGCCTTCGGCGAGGATATTTGGAGCAAGAAGATGGGTGGTAACACTACATTAATCACGATGCATTATGTTCAAAAAACGGTACAGGCGGGGACGCCGATGACCGTGCAAGGAGATGGGTGTAATCCCGCTTCCCGGGGAGGTCTTGAACAGGCTTCCCCATCTTCTTGCTGAAAGTATCCCCGTCGGAGACATCAAAACTCTTAAGCTCCCAGTGGTCGCAGCAACTCGCGGCTGATGATGTGGCGTTGAATTTCGCTGGTGCCTTCCCAAATGCGCTCAACGCGGGCGTCGCGCCAGATGCGTTCAAGCGGCAATTCATCCATCAAACCCATGCCGCCATGAATTTGAATTGCTTCATCTGCGACAAAGGCCAGCATTTCTGTGGCCTTCAGCTTGGCCATCGACATATCACTTTCGGTGACTGTGCCCTGATCGAACTTCCAGCCCCCGGCCCATGTCAAAAGCTCTGCGGCCCTCAATTCTGCTGCCATATCCGCCAGTTTGAAGGAAATGCCCTGGAACTTGCCAATCTGCTGGCCAAATTGCTTGCGTTCCGCAGCATATGAGACTGCGTGCTCTAACGCCCGTTCGGCCCGGCCCAAACAGGTGGCGGCCACCTGAAGGCGCGTGGCCCCGAGCCAGTCATTGGCCACCTGAAAGCCTTGGTGAACCTCGCCCAACACAGCGGATTTCGGCAGGCGGCAATCGTCAAATTCCAGCACCGCATTGGTATAACCACGGTGGCTTACGTTGCGATAGCCCTCGCGCACAGTGAAGCCGGGCGTGCCCTTGTCGACAAAGAACGCGGTGATCAGTTTTTTGGGGCCGCGCGGGGTGTCTTCCTCGCCGGAGGCCATGAAAACAATGGAAAAATCAGCAATGTCTGCATGGCTGATGAAATGTTTGGTTCCATTCAGGATGAAGTCATCGCCATCCTCACGCGCGGTGGCGCTCATACCACGCAGGTCTGATCCGGCATCCGGCTCAGTCATTGCCAGGCAATCCCACTTTTCGCCACGAATGCAGGGATAGAGGTATTGTTCCTTTTGCGCGTCCGTTCCGGCCAGCAGGATGTTTGAGGGCCGTGCCACGCAGGTCCAGTGCAGGGCGTAATTGGCACGCCCCAGCTCGCGCTCATACATCAGCCATGTCAAAGTATCGAGCCCGGCCCCGCCCACGTCTTCGGGCATATTGGCGGCATATAATCCGGCGTCGATCGCCTTTGCTTGTATGTCCCGGATGATCTCCATTGGCAAATGGCCCGTACGTTCCACTTCCAGTTCATGTGGATAAAGCTCGTTCTCGACAAAGCTGCGCGTGGTGTCGATGATCATCTGTTGTTCTTGGGTGAGCGCGAAATCCATGGGGCTTACTCCGTTGCATGCAAGGCGGCGAGCGCCTCGACTTTGGCTTTGACGTGGTCCGCAGGCGCGCAGGTGCGGCGGGTCTCAAGCGAGACATGCAACATAAGCTGGTCACAGCTGGCCAAAAGCTCGCCGTCGCTGGCGCGCTTCATTTCATGGAAGCAGCGCAGCTTCTTGCCCTCGCCCTGAGTGACGCGGGTTTGCACCATCACCTCTTCGCCCGCATGGGTTTCGGTGATGTATTTGACAGTGGTTTCCACCGTGAAATAGCTCAGACCGCCGGCAATATAGGCCTCATCTGCGCCGACATAGGCCATGACCTCCTCGGCGGCATCGCTGAACAGTTGACCATAGCGGCCCTCATTCATGTGGCCGTTGATATCGGTCCAGTCCACCGGGATGGTCCGGCGGGTCGAGACCATGGGATTGTCGGCCTCAGGCAGGGATTTCAGCGCCTTCTGGTGATCGAGGATCAGCGCACCGGCGGCATTGCCCTGTTGTTTGAGCGCGCGCATCATGGCGATCAGATTGTTGTCACGCTTGCGTTCCAATTCGCGGATGCTCAGGTGGCCTGATTGCGCGTCCGATTGATCGGCGATCAGATCAACCAGCTCATCGGTGAACTCAGGCACATCCATCAGCTTGGTCCAGGGCCATTTCAGGGCCGGGCCGAACTGCGCCATGAAGTGACGCATGCCCGCTTCGCCCCCCGCCACGCGATAGGTTTCAAACAGGCCCATTTGCGCCCAGCGGATGCCAAAGCCATAGCGGATGGCGTTGTCGATTTCCTCGGTGGTGGCAATGCCGTCTTTGACCAGCCACAGAGCCTCGCGCCAGACGGCTTCCAAAAAGCGGTCTGCGATATGGGCGTCAATTTCCTTGCGCACACGCAGCGGATAAAGGCCCACAGATGTGAGAACATCCGAGGCCACATCCAGCGCCGCGCTATCGGTCGCCTCAGATGGGACCACCTCAATCAGGGGCAGCAGATACACCGGATTAAACGGATGTGTGACCATGATCTTGCCCGCATCCTGCGCGCCCTGTTGCAACTCGGACGGCTTGAAGCCGCTGGTGGACGATCCAATCGGCGTGTCCGGATTGGCAGCCTGCACCTCGGCAAAGACCTTGTGCTTTAGCTCCAGACGTTCCGACACGCTTTCCTGAATCCAGTCAGCGCCAGTGACAGCCTCGCCAATTGTTGTGCAAAACCGCAGGGTGCCTTCCTTGGGCAGAGCGCAATCATACAGCATCGGCAGGGCATGACGGGCGTTGGTCATCACTTCGCCAATCTTGCGTTCAGCTTCTGGATCAGGGTCAAACACCTGCACGTTCCAGCCGTTCAGAAGGAAGCGCGCGGCCCAGCCGCCGCCAATCACACCGCCGCCGATGATCGCTGCTGTTTTGGTCATTGGTTTGATCTCCGTTCAGCGCGTTTCAAACGCAGCCATGTTGTATCCGTTAAACTCCAGCACCTCAGAGGCCGCGGTCATCCGGTCTGCGCCACCCGAGGGCTTGCGATCCACAATGAAGGCCATGTCACTATCGGGTGACCCAAGTGCTGCGGTGCGATACCCTTCATCAATCCAGATCACCCACATCTCCATCTCAGCGTCGGTGGTTTGTGCCGTCAATCGCCAGCGGTTCTGGGCCAGAGGCTCGGCCAGCCAAGCATCGCTCAGTTCCTCGCAATTGCCATCTGCATCACAACTGGCGTGCATAAACTCCACTGTGTGCAGTGGGTTGGCGTTGGTGTTGAAGGTGAGGCTCTGAATGTCGCGGTATGGCGGCGAAGACGCCCGCACTTTCCATTCGCCCTGCATCGCCTCGGCCCCGCCGCGACTGATGATTGCCAAAGACACCGTGGGATTGCGCAGCAGACTGGGGTCATCGGGCGCGGGGGCTGTCAGACATCCCATCAACAGGGCAGGGGCCAGACATGCGATTGCGCTGCGCAAGATCACGGCACCAGGCTTTCTGTGTGGCCATCCACGGCCATGATTTGACCCGAGATTTTGGCGGCAGCAGGCGAGGCCAGAAACAGCGCCATGTCGGCCAGATCATCGGCACTGACCCAAGACCGCAGGCTGACACCTTTCACATAGGTCTGACGCAGCTCTTCTATCGGCTTGCCTGAGGCGGCGGCCTCATTGGCCAAAACGCGCTCCATCCGCTCGCCCTCAACTGCGCCCGGAGCAATCGCGTTGACGCGCACACCCGCGGGGCCAAGTTCACCGGCCAGGGTTTTGGTTAGTCCAACAAGGCCCCATTTGGCCGTCGCATAAGGCGAGCGCAGCGGATAGCCAAACAAGCCGGCCGTTGATGTGGTCAGGATAATCAGCCCGCTGCCCTGCGCGCGCATCAGCCGCGCCGCCCAACGACACGTCAGGAAAGTGCCAAACAGATTGACGCCAATACAAGCCCTCCAATCGTCATAGCCCATATCTTCTATCCGGCCCGCAGGCCCGCCGGTGCCGGCATTGGCACAAACCACATCAACACCGCCCCAAGCGGTTTCAACCTCGCCCAGAAAGGCGCCCATCTGGGCCTCATCTGTGACATCAGCCTGCTGCGCAATGAAATCGGGGTGATCGGCCCGAACCTGCGCTACGGCATCGGCATCAGCATCACAAAGGGCGATTTGCGCCCCCTCGGCGGCAAAACGCTGTGCCAGCGTCAGCCCAATGCCCGCGCCGCCGCCAGTGACCAGAACCCGGTGCTTCACGCGGGACACCGGGCAAAACGAATGGGGTCGTCACCCCCCACCCACATCCACAGCACATCGCCATCGGCCATCACCAATTGCTTTTCCTCGTATGTGTCACCTTCGGATTGGCACGAAAGAGTCAGCACCCAGGCGTTCAGGCCCGGCAATTCCTGGGCCTCTGTGATATCGCAGCTGTTCTCATAACCGAGCAT
>DFBW01000065.1:0-3864 GCA_002366775.1 Roseovarius sp. UBA3070
CACCAAAGTGTCGTGTTCTTCTTCCACTTCTTTGGCGTCTTCTTCGGCGCGCAGATTGACCGCACCCAAGGCGTCACGCTGACGTTTCAGGCGGTTCACATCGGCCTCAATCGCATCAGCGGCCGGCATGTTTTCGGGGTCCGCCTTGAGAGACCCCAGCAATTGCGCGGGTGTGGTTTCCTGCTCATCTGCGATACGTTCGGACGCGGCGTTCAATGTCTCTCGGGCGGCCTCTGTGCGGGCCTCAGAACGGGCCCGCGCCTCGCGTGCCTCGGATGCGTGGCGTTCTGCGTCACGCTCCGTTTCGACCGCTGTGCGCGCCGCGCCTTCGGCCGTGGACAGCGCATCAGCGGCCTCAGCCCGGCGCGCCTCGGCAGTAGAGATCGAGCGGCCAAGTTCATCCCGTTTGGCGCGGATCTCATCAGGGGCTTGGGTTGCTTGCTTCAATTCCTCTTGCGAGGTGACCTTGCGCTCGGCCAGTTCTGCACTGCGTTTTTCTGCGGTGTCCAAACGGTGGCGCCAACCGCTTATTTCCTTGGTGACTTCCTGCGCACGGCGGGTGCGTGCCTCGCCTTCCCGGCGCAATTCATCATGGGCTGAACGTTTGGACATCATGGTCATACGCGCCGCTTCGACGGTCATTTTGACGTCTTCGATCTCGCTTCGTGCGGCGTCCAGATCGCCCAGATTACCCAGTGCAGCAGACGCTTCATCCAGCCGCTTGCGGGCACCCAACGCTTCGTCTTCATGCCGGGTGACGGCCAGCCCCAATGATTCAAGGCGCGACTGCGCAAGGTTGCGATCGGCCTCGGCCCGGCTGAGGGCGCGGCTGGCGTCATTCATCGCCAGATCGGCGGCGCGGCGGGCCTCACGCGCATCTTTGTCGGCTTGGGTCAACTGTGTCAGCTGGGTGCTCAGCACATCATGGGCGGCGCGGGCACCATCGGCACGCGCGCTAACATGCTCCAGCTCTTGTTTAAGCTCTTCCAGACGGTTGAGTTGTTGCAGGCGCAGGGCAGCGGTGCTGGGGGCATCTTCGGCCCAGGCGCGAAAACCGTCCCACCGCCAAAGGTCGCCTTCCATGCTGACCAGACGCTGGCCCGGTTGCAAAAGCGGTTGCAGACGCGGCCCGTCATCGACATCGACAACACCGATCTGGCTGATGCGACGCCCCAAAACATGTGGGGCGCTCACATAGTTGGATAGCGCAACAACCCCTTCAGGCAGGATTTGCGGCGTAGAATATCCGGGCAGCGCGGCCCAGCCAGAGGGGCCGTCGGCCTCAACTTCGGGTGCGCGCAGATCATCGGCAAGGGCCGCACCCAGCGCCTTTTCATAGCCCGATTGCACATGCAGCTGATCCATGACCTGCCCGCCTTCGGCGGTGTCACGCTCCACCAGCCGGGCAAGGGCCGATACTTCGGCGCGCAGGGCGTTCACTTCGCCGTCGGCCTCAGAGCGTTCAGCACGGGCATCCGCTTCGCGCGCTTGTGCATCCGCGCGCGCCTGATCGGCACTGGCAAGGGCAGCTTCGGCGGTGGCGGTGGCCTCGGTGGCCGCTGTTTCAGCGGCACCGGCGGTATCAAAATCATTCAGCGCAGTTTGCAGAGCCAGCTGAGATTGTTCTACTGCCGCACGGGCGCGGGTGGCTTCATCTTCACTGCGGGTCAGGGTTTTTTGGCTGTCATCCAACAGGCGCTGCGCAGATTGGTGGCGCGCCGCCAGACGGGCGACATCTTCTGTGCGGGTGGACAGATCACTTTCGCGGTCCTGCAGGATACTGGCCGCCGAGCGCGCCTCGCCCATGGCCTCTTCCAGTCGTGCATCATGCCCATCGCTGGCCTTGGTCAGCTCTTTGGCTTCCCACTCCAGCCGCTCAATTGTTTCGTCGGCATCCCGGTTCAGCCCGCTTTCGCGCTCGATATCCAGGGCCAGCTGTTCAATGCGGTTTTGCAGCGTTTCGATCCGCGACAACGCAGTGGCTTCCTGATCATCCAGAGTGTCACGTTGCACTTGCAGACGTTGCAGGATAGCGGCCGCTACGGCCTCTTCCTCACGCAGGGACGGCAAGGCTTCATCGGCCTTGGCACGGGCTTTGACCGCGGCGCGCGCACCAGCTTCTGCCTGGGCGGCCAATGTGGTGCGCTCGCGCAATTCATCCTCGGCCATAGCGCGCGCGTGATCCGCCTCTTTCCAGCGACGATAGAGCAGCAGCCCCTCAGACTGGCGCAGCTCTTCGCCGATCTGGCGATAGCGCGCGGCCTGGCGGGCCTGACGGGCCAGTTGCGCCAGTTGTGCTGCCAGTTGTTCGATCACATCATCAACGCGGGTCAGGTTGCTTTCGGCACCTTTCAGCTTCAGCTCGGCCTCATGGCGGCGTTGGTACAGACCCGAGATACCGGCGGCCTCTTCCAGAATACGGCGCCGGTTTTTGGGCTTGGCGTTGATCAGTTCCGAAATCTGGCCTTGCCGGACCAAAGCGGGCGAATGCGCGCCGGTTGAGGCATCAGCAAACAACATCTGCACGTCACGCGCACGCACATCCTTGGTGTTCACTTTATAGGCGCTGCCCACATCACGGGTAATGCGGCGAATGATGTCCAGATTGTCACTGTCATTAAAGCCAGCAGGCGCCAGACGATCAGAGTTATCAATATGGATCGACACTTCGGCAAAGTTGCGCGCAGGCCGTGTGGCCGCCCCGGCAAAGATCACATCCTCCATGCCGCCGCCACGCATGGCCGTGGGCCGGTTTTCCCCCATGACCCAGCGCAACGCTTCGAGGAGATTGGACTTGCCACAGCCATTTGGCCCCACAACACCAGTCAGCCCGTCGGCAATGATCAGGTCCGTCGGGTCCACAAAGCTTTTGAAGCCGGTCAGTCGTAGTTTGGAAAACTGCAAGCGTCATCCCTTAATCAGCGCCGGTGATTCCGGTCTTATATCTAAATGTGGGCGGGCAATCGTGGTTGAGTCAACGAAGAACCCCCCATATGGGGCGATTGAGCTAGTTATCCACAAGATATTGCGGAAATTCACGCCTTCCTCACCATTTTAGGGTATTCATTGTCGGGTCTCAATCCAACAAACTGCAACGCCCCCCCCCTACGCGCCCAATGAGCAGCCGCCAAACAGGTGACACCGGTGCCGTGCATCGCATGCGGTTGTGCGCGCGGGCCGGAATCCGCCTTGACGAGTCCGGCGCTGATCTGCATAGCTGATTGGGCATGGTTCCCATTAGTGATGCAAAGCATCGGGGATCAAACTGGGAATGACGTGACGGCGGACCCATATCGGGAGCCAATTCGTCAGCCGCCCCCGCGACTGTGAGCGGTGAGTGCGCACTCAATACCACTGGGCCGTTTGCCCGGGAAGGGAGTGACCGCACTTTGACCCGCAAGCCAGGAGACCGGCCATGCAAATGAAACCTAACAAACACGCCGTCGGGGTTGACGGCTACGGAGGAACAGATATGCATATCGAACCCGGCATCGTAGATGGCGCAAAAATGGTACTCGGCTATGGCACAGCTGCCGCAGCGGGCACATACACCCTGAAACTGGCCTGGGATCTGGTCAAAACCGGCGGCATTGCCAAGCTGGTTGGCGGAACATTTGCCGCGACAGTCCTGACATTCATCTTTTTCCAGGTGCTGCCACACTACCCTGTTGGCGTATCTGAGGTTCACTTCATTCTCGGCTCGACGTTGCTGCTGCTTTTTGGCGCCGCACCTGCCGCCATTGGCCTTGCCGTTGGTCTGCTGCTTCAGGGCATGTTGTTTGCACCCTTTGACCTGCCGCAATACGGCATCAACATGACCACACTGCTGGTTCCTCTGTTTGCCATCAACGCGCTGGCCAGCCG
>DFBW01000065.1:3956-11771 GCA_002366775.1 Roseovarius sp. UBA3070
AACATGGTCGCAGTGAGCAGCTTTGGCGCGGCCTACATGCTGGTTGTGATTATCGAGCCTTTGGCCGATCTGGCGGTTCTGGCCGGTGCAAAAGCTGCGCGTGATCTGGGCCTGGGCCGTTTCCTGACCCACCGTTTGTATCACGCCGCTTAATCGCGCCGTTTTACCAAACCCTCTGATACATTCGGCGGCGCCCTGAAATGGGGGCCGCCGTTTTCACAGTTATTCACAGGATACATCCGACATGCCTGCTAAAATTCCCGCCACTGTTGTTACTGGTTTTCTGGGCGCCGGTAAAACCACGCTGATCCGGCACATGCTGGAAAACGCCCAGGGCAAACGCATCGCTTTGATCATTAATGAATTTGGCGATCTGGGTGTCGATGGGGACATCCTTAAGGGGTGCGGCGATGAAACCTGCACCGAAGATGACATCATGGAGCTGAGCAATGGCTGCATCTGCTGCACCGTAGCTGAGGATTTCGTGCCCACCATGCAAAAGCTGCTGGAGCGCGAAAATGCCCCCGATCATATTGTCATTGAAACCTCTGGCCTGGCCTTGCCCCAACCTCTGGTGCGGGCGTTCAACTGGCCCGAGATTTCCACCCGCGTTACCGTCGATGGCGTCGTGACTGTGGTGGATGGCAAGGCCGTTAGCGAAGGCCGCTTTGCCCATAACGTCGCCGCAGTGGATGCCCAGCGCGCGATGGATGAAAACCTAGATCACGAAACGCCGCTATCTGAATTGTTTGAAGATCAGGTGGCCTGCGCTGATATGATCGTCGTCAATAAATCCGACCTTCTGGGTGCGGATGAGGTTGAAACGTTAATCGGCAAGCTGCGCAGTGACAGCCGTGGCGGCGTGCAGGTGGTCAAGGCCACCATGGGGGCCCTGCCGGTTGATGTTTTGCTGGGTCAGGGTATCGGCTCGGAAAATGATCTGGAGGCGCGCCACGAGGTGCATCACCATCATCACGATCACCATGATGATGACGGCGATCATCACGACGATCATCATCACCACCATGATCACGATCATGATGAATTTGAGAGCTTTGTTGTCACCCGCGCCGAAATCACCGATCCAGCGGCCTTTGCACTGCGCGTGGCGGATATCATCCGCGACCATGACATCCTGCGCCTTAAGGGCTTTGCTGCGGTCACAGGCAAACCCATGCGCCTGACGATTCAGGCCGTTGGGCCGCGTGTTGACAGCTATTTTGATCAACCCTTTGGCACCGGCACGCGTGAAACCCGGTTGGTGGTTATCGGGCAGGCCGGTTTGGACCGCGCGGCGATTGAGGCCGCATTGGCCGCCTAATGCTGATTGTTGAGCCCGGCGACCCACGCGCGCCAGATGCAAGCGCACTTTTGCTCTCCAGCCATGCGCTGATGCAAGAGCTGTTCCCGGCTGAGGACATTTACGCGCTCGACATTGATGAACTCTGCGCACCGGCCATCCGGTTTTTCATCGCACGCGACACAAGCGGTTTGCTCGGCACCGGGGCTCTGGCAGTCCGCGAAGGTTACGGCGAAGTGAAATCCATGTTCACCGCCCCAAATGCACGCGGCAGAGGGGTTGCGTCAGCCCTCCTGCGTCAGATCGAGGACGAGGCCCGCACAGAAGGCCTTCATGCGCTGAAGCTGGAAACCGGCGAGGAATTGCCCGCGGCGTGCCGTCTGTACGAGCGAAATGGTTTTACCCGTTGCGGTATATTTGGCGATTACGCCCCAAACACCACCAGCGTTTACATGGAAAAGCCGTTATGAATCTAAATTGGCGCCTTCGCCTTGGCTGCGGCTTTCATCCGTGCCAACAATTCGGCCTTGTCCTCGCGCTGCCCAAAGGGCTTTTTCAACGATCCATGCGCGTTATTCTCGGCGTGTCGCGGTGCGTTCTTACCCTTTTTGGGCGCGCCGGCTGCTTTATAGTTCATGATCTGATCCTCACATTTGTGGCACCCCTAACACGAGAGTTTCACTAATGCACCTGCTCGCTGCCACTCCGGGAAGTATCGATGACGGCACCGAGCCGGTTGATCTGGGCCAGACACCATCGGATGTCGTGTTTATCTCGGCTGCCGATACCGAATTGGCCGCGCTGAGCGAGGCGCGCGCCGAGATGCCCAATCCTGTGGGCCTGCGGCTTGCCAATATGACCCACCTGCAACACCCGATGTCTGTGGATATGCACCTAGACAATTGCGCCACGCAGTCTCGGCTGGTCATCGCCCGTGTTTTGGGTGGCACAGGGTACTGGCGCTATGGCGCCGAACAATATGCGGCGCGCTGCTATGAGGCCGGTGTTGCGTTGGCCCTGCTGCCCGGCGACGACAAACCAGACGAGGAACTGCGCCAGCTGTCCACCGTATCTGACGAGGATTACGACGCCCTCTGGGCCTATCTGGTTGAAGGCGGCCCAGAAAATTCGACGAATTTTCTAAGCTACGCCCGGTTTATGCTGGAGCACACCGAACCACCCGCCGCAGCCAGCCCGTTGTTGCGGGCCGGGGTGTATTGGCCCGGTTCCGGTGTCGCCGATCTGAACACAGCACAGGCGGCTTGGGTCGAGGGTCAGCCGATCGTGCCGCTGATCTTTTATCGCGCGCTGGTGCAGGGCGCGGGCCTGAACCCGATCAACCGCATGGTGCGCGCGCTTTTGCGGCAGGGATTAAACCCTCTGCCGGTCTTTGTCGCATCCCTCAAAGATCCGGTTTCAGTGGCGACATTAGAACAATTGTTCACCTCAGCCCCACCTGCTGTCATCCTCAACTGCACGTCCTTCGCGGTTGGATCACCTCACGCTGGCGATCAAAGCCCGTCCAACCCGCTGTCCAGCAGTTTCGCCAATGGCGCGCCAGTGTTTCAGGCCGTGTTGGCAGGATCAACCGAGGCCGCCTGGGTTGAAGGTTTGAATGGCCTATCTGCCCGCGATATCGCCATGAACGTGGCCCTGCCCGAGGTAGATGGGCGCATCCTGTCACGCACAATTTCGTTCAAGGGCGAGGCGTTTTTTGACGCGGCCACCGAATGCCCCATCGCCACCTATCGCGCCCAGGGTGACCGGGTCGAATTTGTGGCACAACTGGCGGCCAACTGGGCCAAGCTGCGCACCACCCCCGAGCCTGACCGCAAAGTGGCGCTGGTGTTGGCGAACTACCCCAACAAAGACGGGCGACTGGCCAATGGCGTGGGCCTCGATACACCAGCAGGTACAGTGCATGTGCTGGAATTGCTGCAACAGGCTGGCTACCGTGTTATGGGGCGCCCATCTGACAGCGATACCCTGATGCAGGCCGTCATGGCCGGGCCAACCAACTGGTTGAGCGACCGCGCACAGCGCACGGGCGGCGTGCGCCTTTCCATGGCCGATTATCAGATCGACTATGGCCAACTGCCGTGGGAATTGCGCGAGGCGATGGAAACGCGCTGGGGCAAACCCGAGCAAGACCCCTTCTATACCGCTGGCGAGGTGGATTGCGGATACTTCAGCCTGTCAGTGCTGGAATTTGGCAATGTCGTGGTCGGCCTTCAGCCTGCACGCGGCTATAACATTGATCCAACCGACACCTATCATTCGCCCGATTTGGTGCCGCCCCACAATTATCTGGCCTTCTATTTCTGGCTGCGACACCAGTTTCGCGCACATGCGATCGTGCATATGGGCAAACACGGCAACATGGAATGGTTGCCGGGCAAGGCATTGGCGCTGTCAGCCAATTGCTGGCCCGAGGCGGTGCTGGGACCGATGCCACATCTCTACCCATTCATCGTGAATGACCCCGGCGAAGGCACACAAGCCAAACGCCGCGCACAAGCGGTGATCATCGACCACCTGACACCCCCCCTAACCCGCGCCGAAACCTACGGGCCCTTGAAAGAACTCGAAGCACTTGTCGATGAATATTACGAGGCCGCAGGCGTTGATCCGCGCCGGATTGAGTATCTGCGCCGGGAAATCCTGACACTCACCTCTGCCACCGGTCTGGCCACGGACGTTGGCATGGCAGGCGAGGACGAAGACCGCGATCTGGCCAAGCTGGACGCCTATCTGTGCGAGCTGAAAGAGGCGCAAATCCGTGACGGGCTGCATATCTTTGGCCAATCCCCCACAGGCCAGCAAGCGTTGGACCTGACCATTGCACTGGCGCGTGTACCGCGCGGCATGGGTAAGGGGGGTGATGCCTCCCTGATCACAGCATTGGCACAGGATTACGACCTCGGGTTTGACCCGCTCGATTATGATATGGCGGCTCCCTGGTCTGGGCCTCAGCCCGATGCTCTCATAGCGATGTCAGGCGATCCATGGCGCAGCACCGGCGACACGGTTGAGCGGCTTGAACTATTTGCGCAACATATCTTGCGGGATGGTGGGCGGGGCGTCGTGGGCCTTGGTCCACGCGCGTCGTGCGTCATCACCGAAATCCACTCAAATATTGCCCCTATTGTGGCGGCCTGCGGAGATGCCGAAGGCCAAGCTCTGCTCACGGCCCTCAACGGGCACGCCATCGCCCCCGGCCCGTCGGGCGCCCCGACACGCGGCCGGCTTGATGTGCTGCCCACTGGCCGAAACTTCTTTTCGGTTGATAGCCGCGCTGTGCCCACACCAACGGCCTGGGCCTTGGGGTGGAAATCCGCCAATATGCTGATCGAAAAGCACCTGCAGACCGAAGGCGACTGGCCGCGTGCCTTGCTGATTACCGCCTGGGGCACTGCCAATATGCGTACCGGTGGTGACGACATCGCTCAGGCACTGGCGCTGATGGGGGTCAAACCCAAATGGGACAGCGCCAACCGCCGCGTCACCGGGTTTGAGGTGTTGCCACATACCGTGCTGGGCCGCCCTCGCGTGGATGTCACGCTGCGTATTTCCGGCTTTTTCCGGGATGCCTTTCCGCAGCTGATTTCACTGGTCGATAGTGCCGCGCGCGCAGTCATGGCCCTAGATGAGCCTGATGACATAAACCCTGCCGCCGCACGGGCGCGCGCTGAGGGAATTCAGGCGCGTGTCTATGGCTCCAAGCCCGGCGCTTATGGCGCGGGATTGCAGGCGATGATTGACGAGCGGCTTTGGGCCAACAAGGCCGATCTGGCCGAGGCCTATCTGACATGGGGCAGTTACGCCTATGGCGCCGGATCTGAGGGCGCCGCTGATCGTGCCGGGTTTGAGGCCCGTCTGTCTCAGGCCGAGGCGGTCGTGCAAAATCAGGACAACCGCGAGCACGATATTCTGGACAGCGATGATTATTATCAGTTCGAAGGCGGTGCTGCGGCGGCGATCAGCACGTTGCAAGGTCGGGACCGACCGATTTATCACAATGACCATTCGCGCCCCGAGCGCCCGGTGATCCGCACCCTGGACGATGAGATTGGCCGCGTTGTACGCAGCCGTGTGGTAAACCCCAAATGGATCGAAGGCGTCAAACGCCACGGCTATAAGGGCGCGTTTGAGATTGCCGCGACGGTGGATTACCTCTTTGCCTTTGCAGCCACGACGGGCGCTGTACGCGGGCATCATTTTGATCTGGTCGAGGCCGCCTTTTTAGAAGACGAGGCCACGCGTGATTTCATCGCCGAGCACAATGCCCCAGCCCTGAGAGAGATTGCTGAGCGGTTACAGGAAGCGATTGATCGCGGGCTTTGGGCACCGCGCTCCAATTCGGCACACGCGCGCATCGCGCAGCATCTTTGAAAAACGTATTGTTCATTTGCGGTAAGGCGCGCAAACGCAGCCCGACAGCCGCACAAATCGCAGGTAAATGGCCCGGTATAAACGCCGATTTCGCAGGCCTGAGCCACGATGCGGACGAACAGATCACTGCCCGGCATCTGGATTGGGCCGACATTTTTTTTGTTATGGAAGCGCGACAATTGCGCCAACAACACCCATGGCTGCACGGGCACATTTGCCCGCCAAAGACGCTGTGCTTGTTTGATGCCAGGGGCGCGCGTGCAAATGCCAGCCCATGAGCAAAGGGTCTAAATCCCTGGCTTGCAAACCAGTTCAACCTTGTCCCGATAAAGCTTGTTGTAATCACAATCATACTCCAGCGTGCGCGGCTCGGGCGAGGATGACCCAGCCCCGCAATCCAGGCTGGCTTCGATCAGCACCTGATCACCATCCATGCGTTTCACCCGGCAGCCGGTGGATTTTTCAATCGCCACTTTGGCGCGCGGCATCACCACCTCGGGCCGTGGCGCCCATTCGGTGTTCACACGCAACGCCAGTGCCCGATTGCCATCGTGGCGCACATCAAACGTGCTTTCGCCCACGGTGATCCGCTGCCCGGCAATCCCGCGATATTCGGGCGGGGGCGTATCGCACCCAGCCAGAAAAAGCAGCCCTGATATCAATCCAATCCAACGCATTATCCAACATTGCCCGCCACAACGTTAACAATTGCTTAAAGCGCGCAAATAGGCTTGCGCCAGGCGTCGCGCTCCCACACACTCGGGCCAACCCCAAGGAGGCAATGATGAGCACAGACCCCGACCGCCACGCGATGAAGATGGCCAAGAAAAAGGCCGCCCGCGACAAGATCATGGCCACCAAGACCGACGAAAAGGGCTTGATCATCATCAACACCGGCAAGGGAAAAGGCAAATCCTCGGCCGCGTTCGGGATGATTTTCCGCTGTATCGCGCATGATATGAAATGCGCCGTGGTGCAGTTTATCAAGGGCGGCATGTCCACCGGTGAACGTGACCTTATCCTTGGAAAATTCGCCGATGCATGCGCGTTTCACACCATGGGCGAGGGATTTACCTGGGAAACCCAGGACCGCACCCGCGACACCGAAATGGCCCAGGCCGCATGGGAAAAAGCCAAGGACCTGATCCGCGACGAAAGCAACAAAATGGTGCTGCTGGATGAAATCAATATCGCCCTGCGCTATGATTATCTGGACGTGAACGAAGTGGCGGCGTTTCTGGTCGAAGAAAAACCGCATATGACCCATGTGGTTTTGACCGGGCGCAACGCCAAAGAAGAGCTGATCGAAGTGGCTGATCTGGTGACAGAGATGGAATTGATCAAGCACCCGTTCCGATCCGGCATCAAGGCGCAGATCGGGGTGGAGTTTTAGGGGTGGCCCAGCAACCCCGATTTGGGCAAAACATCGGACATGGCCACCACCGCAGTTGAGGCCTTTTTGCCCTATCAAGGCGACATGTGGCGTGCATCGTAACCCTGCATCCTGTTGCAAAGGGGCGCTTGCGGAACGCCTAAAGTGGTCATATCATTTGACCAGTCCAGCCCGAGGCCCCTATGCCATACCAAAAAGTCACGCCCGAGAAGCTGTCTTCAGCCGTCACACGCCAGATTGAAAAGCTGATCCTGCGCGGCATATTGCGCCCAGGTGAGCGCCTGCCATCCGAACGTGATCTGGCTGAGAAAATGGGGGTTTCACGCCCCTCCCTGCGCGATGCAGTTGCCGAGCTGCAAGGCAAAGGCCTGCTGACCTCGCGCGCCGGATCGGGCATCTATGTGGCCGACGTGTTGGGAAGTGCCTTTTCGCCTTCGCTGATCGGGCTGTTTGCCGATCACGATGAGGCCGTCTTTGACTACATCGCCTTTCGCCGCGACCTCGAAGGGCTGGCCGCAGATCGCGCGGCGCGTCTGGCTTCGGATACAGATTTAAAAGTGATCCAGACCATCTTTGACAAGATGGAAACGGCCCATGCCTCATCCAACCCCGAAGACGAGGCGCGGCTGGATGCAGAGTTTCACATGGCAATTATCGAGGCCAGCCATAACGTGGTCATGCTGCATATGATGCGTTCGATGTTTCAGATGCTGCGTGAAGGTGTGTTTTA
>DFBW01000065.1:11795-12621 GCA_002366775.1 Roseovarius sp. UBA3070
ATCAACACCGCCCTTCAGGCGCGTGACCCAGGGCAGGCGCGTAAGGCCGTTGAATCACATCTGAATTTTGTGGAAAAATGCCTGTCGGATCAACAAATATCCGACAAGAACGAGGCGATTGCCAAGCAACGGTTGGATCACGAACAGGCACGATAAAGGGCGGGAAGCCCTCTCTATTATTTTACCAATTGATAAAATTTTAATTCGTGCCATACTGCACTGGTCAAAACCAAGCGCAGGAGGGGCCCATGCCCGAAACCAAGCTCACGCCAGGGATCGCCGCAGGACGGCTGGAGCCGGGCAGCTATTCCGAGAATTTTGCCGATCTACATCCACGTCTTGAAGACCACGAGGCACTTGTGGCCGCTGATCGCTGCTATTTTTGCCATGACGCCCCCTGCACCACAGCCTGCCCCACCGACATCGACATCCCTCTGTTCATCCGCCAGATCGCCACAGGCACGCCCGAAGCCGCCGCAAAGACGATCTTGTCGCAGAACATTCTGGGCGGGATGTGCGCGCGGGTCTGCCCGACAGAAACCCTGTGCGAAGAAGTTTGCGTGCGCGAAACCGCCGAGGGCAAGCCGGTGCTGATCGGTCAGTTGCAACGCTATGCCACCGATACGTTGATGGACAAAGGCGTGCATCCTTTCACCCGTGCTGCTTCAACCGGTAAAAACGTGGCAATCGTGGGGGCCGGGCCCGCCGGGCTGGCTTGTGCCCATCGGTTGGCCATGCTGGGCAATGATGTGACCATCTTTGACGGGCGCGCAAAAGCTGGCGGGTTGAACGAATTTGGCATTGCCGCCTATAAATCCGTCGATGG
>DFBW01000065.1:12717-30224 GCA_002366775.1 Roseovarius sp. UBA3070
TGCGTCAGGCGCGCGATCTTTCCAGTATCCCCATTGGCCGCGACGTCGTGGTCATTGGCGGCGGGATGACGGCTGTTGATGCTGCCGTGCAATCCAAGCTGCTGGGGGCATTGAATGTCAGCCTTGTCTATCGCCGGGGCCTTGAGAGAATGAACGCCAGCAAATTTGAGCAAGATCTGGCATCCTCCAAAGGGGTGCGGATCATCACCAACGCAAGCCCCAAAGCGGTGCATGGCAATGGCGCTGTGCGCGAGATCGAGTTCGAATATACCGATGATGATCTCACCCCCACAGGCCAGACCATCCGCCTTGCCGCCGATCAGGTCTTCAAGGCGATTGGCCAGACGCTTGAGGGCGATGATCTGCCAGATGTTGATGGCCACAAGATTGCTGTAACCGATGCTGGCCGTACCAGCATGTCAGGTGTCTGGGCCGGAGGTGACTGCGCCACGGGCGGAGATGATCTGACCGTGACAGCCGTGGCCGAAGGGCGCGATGCCGCAGAAGACATCCATGCACAGTTGAGCGGGGCCTGACCCCATGTGCTTTCTCTTTCTCCCGGGTCTCGCGCTGGGACGATGCATATCTACCCTTTGCATCCCACTGGCGCGGCCCAAGGGATGACCGGCGAGGAGACGCCTCTCCTGCCTTGTAACTGACACACCTTCCGAAAGGACATTCAAATGGCCGATCTGACATCTAATTTCATCGGAATAAAATCCCCCAATCCGTTCTGGCTGGCCTCGGCCCCACCGACGGACAAGGAATACAACGTGCGGCGCGCGTTTGAGGCCGGATGGGGTGGTGTTGTGTGGAAAACACTGGGCGAAGAAGGCCCTCCCGTGGTGAACGTCAACGGGCCGCGCTACGGCGCGATCTGGGGCGCTGACCGGCGGCTTTTGGGGCTGAACAATATTGAATTGATCACGGATCGGCCTTTGCAGACCAATCTGGATGAAATGACCCGCGTAAAGAAGGACTACCCCGATCATGCGGTGGTTGCCTCACTTATGGTGCCGGTGAATGAAGATGCCTGGAAGGCCATTCTGGAGCGCGTCGCGCAAACCGGCTGTGACGGCGTCGAGCTGAATTTTGGGTGTCCTCACGGGATGAGTGAACGCGGGATGGGCGCCGCTGTTGGGCAGGTCCCGGAATATGTGCAACAGGTGGCCGAGTGGTGCAAGACGCACACCGATTTGCCGGTGATCGTAAAGCTGACGCCCAACATTTCCGACATCCGCAAGCCCGCGCAGGCGGCCAAGGATGGCGGTGCAGATGCGGTGAGCCTGATCAACACGATCAACTCCATCACCTCGGTGAATCTGGACAATTTCGCGCCCGAACCGGCGATTGACGGCAAAGGATCACATGGCGGGTATTGCGGCCCTGCGGTCAAACCTATTGCATTGAATATGGTGGCTGAAATCGCCCGTACGCCGGGCTTGGGCGGCATTCCGATTTCCGGCATTGGCGGCGTGACCACTTGGCGTGATGCGGCCGAGTTCATGGCGTTGGGCGCCGGCAATGTACAGGTTTGTACCGCCGCGATGACTTATGGCTTCAAGATCGTGCAGGAAATGATTTCGGGCTTGTCTGAGTATATGGATGAGAAGGGATTTACCTCGGTTGATCAACTGGTTGGGCGCGCCGTGCCGAACCTGTCTGACTGGCAACACCTAAACCTGAATTACATCACCAAGGCACGGATTGATCAGGATCTGTGCATCAAATGTGGTCGCTGCTATGCGGCATGCGAAGATACATCACATCAGGCAATTACAATGTCCGAAGACCGGGTATTTGACGTGGATGACAGCGAATGCGTGGCCTGCAATCTGTGTGTAAATGTCTGCCCGGTTGAAAACTGCATCACGATGGAGGAACTGGCCCCCGGTATGGTGGATGAACGCACCGGCAAAGTGGTTGAGGAAGACTACGCCAACTGGACCACGCATCCCAACAACCCTGGGACCTGCGCCGCAGAGTAACAGAGGTTTTTCGCATGAAAAATCTAAGCAATGATCTGTGGAAACCTACGATCATCTAAAGCGTTTCGCGTAAAGCCTGACCCAGAGGTTTTGCCCGAAACGCCCACAACGTTCATATGTTGCGGCGCGCATCGCATTAGGTGTTGGCTCTCAGAACCAGCGAGTTCTCCAACGCCCGAGCAACTCGACCAGTCGCACATCTTGCTTCAAGCGCGGCTCAGTTGCTCCGATGCAGCTAAGAGTGGCGTCTATTTCGTAGGGCCAACTGTTCGCAGTTTCGGGACGCGCCAGGTCCAGGTTTTCAAGCACACGCTCCGGGTGCTTGTCGACAATATGGCCTTCACCACGTCGGACGGGCTGAGCTGCCCCAAGATCCCCAGACGGCTGCCTTCGCTGCGCAGATATGAGAGGTTCAGTCTGCTTCGGCCATGCCAAAGCCCAGATGCTTGGCCACGGTGAAGATATCTTTGTCGCCACGTCCGCACATATTCATGCAGATCAGGTGATCGGCAGGCAGATCTGGCGCGATCTTCATCACATGGGCCAGCGCATGACAGGGTTCCAGCGCCGGGATGATGCCCTCTTTTTCGCAGGACAGCTGAAAGGCCTCAAGCGCCTCAACATCTGTGATCGACACATATTCAGCGCGCTTGGTGTCATGCAACCATGAATGCTCAGGCCCGATGCCCGGATAATCCAGACCCGCGGAAATGGAATAGCCTTCCAAAATTTGCCCGTCATCATCCTGCAACAGATAGGTCCGGTTGCCGTGCAACACGCCAGGGCGCCCACCTGCCAAAGACGCGCAATGCTCCATCTTTGCGTTCACCCCTTTACCGCCGGCCTCAACCCCGATGATCTGCACGTCCTTGTCATCCAGGAATGGGAAAAACAGCCCCATCGCGTTTGATCCACCACCGATTGCGGCAATCAGCGTATCAGGCAAACGGCCCTCGGCGGCCATCATCTGTTCTTTGGCTTCTTTGCCGATGATGCTTTGGAAGTCGCGCACCATGGCCGGATAGGGATGTGGCCCGGCCACCGTACCAATGCAATAGAATGTATCACGCACATTGGTCACCCAATCGCGCAGCGCGTCGTTCATCGCGTCCTTCAACGTGCCCCGGCCCGATGTGACAGGGATCACCTCGGCACCAAGCAGGCGCATGCGGAACACATTGAGTTTTTGGCGCTCAACATCATGTGCACCCATATAAACAACGCATTTCAGGCCGAACTTTGCACAAACTGTTGCGGTTGCCACACCGTGCTGGCCAGCGCCGGTTTCGGCAATGATCCGGGTTTTGCCCATTCGACGTGCCAACAGGATCTGACCCAGCACGTTGTTGATCTTATGTGCCCCGGTGTGGTTCAGCTCATCCCGCTTGAGATAAATCTTGGCCCCGCCCAGATGCTTGGTCAGCCCTTCGGCATAATACAAAGGTGATGGGCGGCCCACATAATGGGTCCACAGATCATTCATTTCGTCCCAAAAACTCTCGTCGGTCTTGGCATGCTCATATTGCTCTTCAAGCTCAAGAATGAGAGGCATCAGCGTTTCCGAGACAAACCGCCCGCCAAACTTGCCAAACCGGCCCTTCTCATCAGGGCCAGTCATGAAGGAGTTGAATAGATCGTTCATCGTAAATCGCCTATCGCTTTGGGTCAGGGATTGAATATAGGACACAGCCCAGATTTTCCAGCGAAAAGCGGGATCAGTCGCGCAAAGCATGCCAAGGTTTCGGCATGAGCACCCAGTGATCGTTGATATAGATAAGCCCATCAAAGGCCATGCCCAGGCTCTCGCCCGGTTTCACGAATTTGAATCGCGCAATCGGATAGTCGCCCTGCATGTATTGGCGCAGGTCACCGTATCCACCGGGAAAATCCTCCAGCACAGGATCACCCTCGCGCATGGAGCCGGTGGTGCCCATCCAGACCAGAATTTGGGTTTGGCCCTCATTGGGGCCTATCTGGACGCCGGGCTGAAACATCTCATTGTACATGCTCACAAGTTTATCGGCCAATGGCGGCGCATAGACCGCGCGAATTTCCGCCTCGGACGGGCGCAACTGGGCAGTGAGTGCCACCCGATCAGCATCATGTGGCAAGAATTGTGTAAGTAAACTGCGCACATGGGCCTGAGTACCCGGCGTATCGGCAGTGTTTTTGCGATTGGATTGAACCACATCCAAAATGCTCGCCTGCGGGTTTTTGGCGCATACGCCGGTCAGGTTTTTCAGCACCGTCATAGCATTGTCAAAGCGCACAAGGCTGGTGGCATCATTGGCTTTGTCCAAATACCCCATCACCCAGGCCCCCAGCAGCACACGGTCCACATCCGAGATATCATTGAGTGTTTGCAGGCAGTTATCTGTGGGTTTAAAGCCCTCGGCGTTGGCAGAGGTTCCGCCAAGCAAACCCATGACCGCAGCGGTTAAAATCAGATGTCGCATCTATGTATCCTTCAAAAAAATTAATATTTGAAGTTTAGCGATTGTTGGCAACTTGCCTAGAGGGCAGCAATTTGTCGTCACGTTTTGCGCACGACTTGGCCCGCAACCACATATCCGGATCACTGTTCAGGAACGGGCAGGCGAACTCCACGCTTCAGGGTGTCCATGTCATAGCTGGACGATCATGTGTCATATATGGCGCGCGATTCATCGGGGGTTTTGCGCCGCAGACATCATCAAGGTCTTCGGTATTCATCGGTCTCTGCCTGTTGACCTTTCAAAGGTGTGCGGCTGGCTTGGGTGCTTGTTAATCAAGCGATTTCTTGAACCCGGTATGTGACGGCGTGAACCCGTGGCGGGTATAAAACCGGTGACTGTCGGTGCGCGCGGTGTTCATGGTCAGTTGTACCAACCTGCACCCCCCTGCCCGTGCACGCGCCTCGGCGTCACCAAGCAACAGACCGCCAACACCGTCTCCACGTCGCGCGCTATCCACTCGCACGCTTTCAATCTGCGCCCGCCGCGCCGCCGACAGGGATAGCCCACTGATGAAAGTGATCTGATAAGTTGCCGCGATGGTGCCGTCTGTGTGTTCCCCCACAATCAGATGGTTTTGGCCTTCCAGCTGCATCTGATCGAAGGCCGTCAGATATCGCTCCATATCTTGATGCTCTCGGGTGCGTCCCAGAATGTCGTCGCTCAGCAGGCGCACAATTTCCGGCACATCCTCTCGGTTGGCCTCGCGGAACTTCATACCGCCTGAGCCGCCGCTATAAACGCCCGGATCAGTCCGGGGTCTTTCACCCCCGGTGCGCTTTCCACGGCCGATGACAAATCCACCTGGCGTGCGCCTGTTATCTTGATCGCCTCGGCCACATTATCTGCCGTCAGCCCACCGGCCAGCATCCAGGGTTTGGTCCATGTGCGCCCGGCAATCAGGCCCCAATCAAACGTCAGCGCATTGCCGCCCGGGCGATCCGAACTCTTGGGGGCTTTGGTATCAACCAGCAATTGGTCCGCCACGGCTTCATACTCTGCAAGCGCGGGCAGATCATCCGCATCAGCCACACCCACGGCCTTCATCACCGGCAGGCCATAGCGCGCTTTGATCTCGGACACACGAGCAGGCGTTTCGCGCCCGTGAAGCTGCAACACATCCAGTGGTACCTTGCTGGTCAACTCATCCAGAAATTCGTTTGTCGCATCAACCACAAGCGCCACTTTGGCGATACCGTCGGGCACGCCCAGTGCCAGCTCTCGCGCGGCATCAATCGTCACATAACGCGGTGATTTGGCAAAAAAGACAAAGCCCACATAGGTGGCACCCGCATCAGCCGCCACAGCAATAGTTTCAGGTGTGGATAGCCCACAGATTTTTACACGGATGTCATTGGTCATGCAGAAGGGTTTAACTGGCTTGTTCAAGCAAGGCCAGAACCTCGTCCTTGCCGGTGTGTTTCTCGCCCTTCAGGCGTTTCACCTCGGCGCGCAATTGCGCCATCTCGCGCGATTGACGTGTCGCTTCGGCGCGCTCGCCGGCTTCGCGGATCCATTCCCACACAAAGCCGATAATCAGCCCCGCCAGGATACCCGCAAATATCACCACAAACAGCGGCAATTCATATCCGGGATTGGTGGCCACCATCCCCGAAACCTCATCCGGCCACACCCGGACCGATACCATCTGGCGATTGGCCAATGACACAAGGATCAACGCCACCGCAAAGATGGCGATCGAGGCATAACGTACATAGCGCATCGGTTACTTTCCGTTTAGGCGGTCACGCAGCAATTTGCCGGTCTTGAAAAACGGCACATGTTTTTCCTCAACATGTACACTTTCGCCGGTGCGCGGGTTGCGGCCCGTGCGTGCATCACGCTTCTTAACCGAGAAGGCGCCAAAACCGCGCAACTCCACTCGATTACCACTGGCCATGGCCTCGGTAATCTCGTGAAAAATCGTATTCACGATCTTCTCGACGTCTCGATAGGACAGATGCGGATTGTCATCGGCGACTTTCTGGATCAATTCAGATCGGATCATCTTGTGTTTTCTCCCCCGCGCTCAGCATTTGGCAGCCGCGCTTTTGAATACGACTATAGATAGAAACTCAAAAAACAAAAACAGTTTGGCACCCAAGAACACCATGATTTACATGAATTTCTTATCTGAATTAGGGAAATCTAGCATGGGGGGCGTGCAAATTCACTCTCAATTCCGCGATTGGCGCATTTCAGCGCAATATTACCAAACGTTGATTCGGTTACAAAAAACTGCTGCTAGAGAGCGGGAACAGGCACCAGCTTTGGCCGACCCGTGGCGTCAATCGCCGTGAGCACCGTAACCAACACCAACAGCGGCCTTGGGCCTGCAGTCACACTCAGCCATCCAGCGATCAACGGATAGCCGAATATCCCGACAAAGTAAGACAGCGCAAACAATTGAAGCGTCTGGGGGCCGAGGTGTTCAAGCGGTGGCACGTTATCAGGCCAGTCCGCGCAGCTTTCCCCAACAAGACCCAAAGGTTTTGCACTCACAACAGTATTGCGCTGGCGTGGATGTGCGAACTCACCTTATGAAACGCAAAAAGGCCCCGCGCATTTGCGCAGGGCCTTCCCGAATCAGAACCAAAGGTTCAGATTATTTGTCGTCGTCAGTCTTCAGCGCGGCGCCAAGGATATCACCCAGCGATGCACCTGAATCGGACGAGCCATACTGCTCAACCGCTTCTTTCTCTTCAGCGATCTCACGGGCTTTGATTGACAGGCCAAGGCGACGGGTTTTGGCGTCTACGTTGGTCACGCGCACATCCACCTTGTTGCCAACCGAGAAGCGCTCAGGGCGTTGCTCGGCACGATCACGGCTAAGGTCGGAACGACGGATGAAGCTTTTCATGCCTTCGTATTCGACTTCAATGCCGCCATCTTCGATCGAGGTGATCTCAACCGTGATGATCGAGCCGCGTTTCACGCCGCCCACTGCTTCGGCAAATTTGTCTCCGCCCAGCGCTTTGATCGACAGCGAGATACGCTCTTTTTCCACGTCCACTTCCGAGACAACGGCCGAAACCATATCGCCCTTCTTGTAGCCCTGGATCGCGTCTTCGCCACGTTCGTCCCACGAGATGTCTGACAAATGCACCATGCCGTCGATTTCGCCTTCGAGACCAATGAACAGACCGAATTCGGTGATGTTCTTGACTTCGCCTTCGACTTCGGTGCCCTCGGGGAATTGCTCTGCAAACACTTCCCATGGGTTGCGCATGGTTTGTTTCAGGCCCAAAGAAACGCGGCGCTTGGCACCGTCGATTTCCAGCACCATAACTTCGACTTCCTGAGAGGTCGAAACGATCTTGCCGGGGTGTACGTTCTTTTTAGTCCACGACATTTCTGAAACGTGCACCAGACCTTCAACACCTGGTTCCAGTTCAACAAACGCACCATAATCGGTGATGTTGGTCACGCGGCCAGTGTGCGTGCTTCCAAGTGGGTATTTGCCAGCCACCAGATCCCATGGATCTTCTTGCAGCTGCTTCATGCCCAGCGAAATGCGGTGGGTTTCTTTGTTGATCTTGATGACCTGAACCTTGACGGTTTCGCCAATCGCCAGGATCTCGGATGGGTGGTTCACACGGCGCCATGCCATGTCAGTGACGTGCAACAGCCCGTCCACACCGCCCAGGTCAACGAAGGCACCGTATTCGGTGATGTTCTTGACCACACCGTCCACATTGTCGCCCTCGGCCAGCTTGCCGATAACTTCGGCGCGCTGTTCGGCACGGCTTTCTTCCAGAATGGCGCGACGTGATACAACGATGTTGCCACGGCGACGGTCCATTTTCAGAACCTGGAAGGGTTGTTTCAACCCCATCAGCGGGCCGGCATCGCGCACGGGGCGCACATCAACCTGAGAACCGGGCAGGAACGCAACTGCGCCGCCCAGATCAACCGTAAAGCCACCTTTGACACGGCCAAAGATCGCGCCTTCAACACGCTCTTCGTCGGCATAGGCTTTTTCCAGACGATCCCAGGCTTCCTCGCGGCGGGCCATCTCACGGCTGATGACAGCTTCACCGCGGGCGTTTTCCGCCGAGCGCAGGAAGACTTCAACTTCATCGCCAACAGCGATTTCAGGAGCTTCACCAGGGTTTGCGAATTCTTTAAGCTCGACACGGCCTTCCATTTTGTAGCCGACGTCGATGATGGCTTGGCCCGCTTCGATTGCGATGACTTTGCCTTTGACAACTGATCCCTCTTCGGGCGTGTCCATTTCGAAGCTTTCGTTCAGGAGGGCTTCGAATTCCTCCATAGATGTGTTCTGAGCCATGTGGCGTTTCAATCCTAACAAATCGTTTTTATCTGGCCGCGCGGTTGTATCCGCCGGTCTTGGGGGTTCATTGGTCAGACAAAGCCCAATGCGGTATCGCAAAACAAATAGGGCCGGTGCTCCCGACCCTGCTCACTCATTAATCCCGCGACGGTCTCCGCCGTGTCGACAAGAGCCATATAGACACCCGCATGCAGTTAATCAAGGCCAAAGCAGCTGGATGAGCAGACCCCGGCCCAAAGGGAATGCCCGCACCGCACATGCAAATGATGCACGATCACCCCTGCCGCTCAGATATAATCTCAATAGCAAGGTCAACTGCGTCTTTGATGCTCAACTCAGAGGTATCAAGCAACACTGCATCCTCAGCTGCCTTCAGCGGGGCCGTGGTGCGCGCGCTATCGCGGGCGTCACGTTGGCGCAGATCATCCAACACCTGTTCAAAACTGATGTCGTGGCCTTTGTCCGTCAGCTCGATCAGGCGGCGCGTGGCGCGGATGTCATCACTGGCCGTCACAAAAAGCTTCACCTGTGCGTCGGGGCAGATCACTGTGCCAATGTCGCGCCCATCCAATACCGCACCGCCAGATCGTGTGGCAAAAGCGCGCTGAAAATCCACCAGCGCCTCGCGCACTTCGGGGATTGCGGCCACCCGGCTGGCGGCCTGCGCCACCTCGGGCGTGCGCAAATCATCCGCTCCGAGATCACCGGGGCCAAGCGTGCGGGCGGCCTCAACCGGATCAGTGCCGTCCAGAGTGCGCCGCCCCGTGGCCCGGTACAAAAGCCCGGTATCCAGATGTGCATATCCAAAATGCGCCGCAACCTCGCGTGAGATCGTGCCCTTGCCAGCCGCTGCCGGCCCGTCGATTGCCACTGTAAATGTCATGATCTGTGCCTAGCCGATGCAGTGAGAGGCCTCAAGACCCGTCAGAAATCGAAACTTGTCTGAGGCGGCGAATATGGCTCGATCACGCTTTCACCTTCACTCTCAGCGGTCAGGGGTTTGATCCGGTGATGTTCAAACCTCCCGTCCCACTGCGTGCCCAGATGGTCCTGTGCGGCGGCCCTCTGCATGGTCCCATTCAGCCACTCGGTCATGTCATCGGGCGACAGGATCACCGGCATTCGGTTGTGAATATGAGCGATCTGAGGGCTGGGTTCACGGGTAAGGATCACACAGCCCTGCCTGTCCAGGCTGCGCAGCCCGGCAAAGAATAACACCGGCGCGTTGCGTTTGACCGTGATAAACATCGGTTCTTTGCGCCCTGATGCGGTGGGCCATTCAAAATACCCCAGCGCCGGGATCATACAACGGCCATGGGCCCACTCATCATGCCAAAAACCGGTGTTTTCAATCTTGGCATTGATCAACCCTCGCCCGCCCGGCGGTGTGATCTGCCAGTTGGCCGTGGTCAGCATGGGCGTTTTGCCCTGTTGCACCACCAATGCAATGCGGTTGGTCGGCCGGATGTGATAGCCCCCTTTGGGCGGTTGCGCGTCAGCATCCACAGTCGCGCCGGGGGTCAAAAACCCCTCAACGATCTCAACCATTTGCTTTTGGGTCAGATGGCCGGCTGCAAAGCGTCCACACATAGGCGCATTATACCTCCGGGTCTGGCGTAAGTAATCCATGGGCGCGGGCAATGGTACATTCGCGCTCAGACCGGGGGGCGTGGGCGATAAACTCGCTGCCGCCACAATGCACCAGCTTAAGGGCCCCGATCAATGTGCTGTCATAATGGCCATTCAACAGCCAAATACCCTCAGCGGACAGCTTGTCCCGCGTGCCACCGCCGCCATCAGCGCGCAAACGGCGCATGAAATCCTTTTGCTGGGCTACGGCCTCAATCACATCCCGGTCAATGGCGCGGTCCTGCACTTCGCGGAACAGCTGCATCACCCGTGCGTTGCCCGAGGTCGCGGCAAAGATACGCTCAACAGCGTCTTCCGGCACGGTGCCCCAAAAATTGCGCGGATAGGGGTGATCGACCAGCAGCCAAAGGATATGCCGGAACCCTTCGGCCGATACCGATTTCTTGGCATCTTTGTTCTGACTCAGGCTGAGCGCCGCCTCGCGCGCCACGATCAGGCCCAGATAACACCGCGCGCGTGTCTCATCGGCGGCCAGCACCAAACAGGGCTGATCAACCGCTTCGGTCGGGATCATCCAGGTGCTGCCCATGGTGTGTTTGATGTCCACGTCATGGCCAAGGATCACCGTGTCCAACCTGCCTTTGGGCAGGCGCAACATGGCGCGCAGCTCGATCTCGACCCGCGTGCCAATATAAGTTTTCTCGGTCTTTTCCAGATCACCGTAGGCACGCCGCCCGGTTTTGGGGGTCATGATCACATCATCAATGCACGATCGCAGCATCGCCGCCACTTTGCGGGCCAGCGCATCGGCGCCGCCAGCCCGATCGGTGATGTCATCCGCAATGGCACGCAGCAACTCATAATCCCGGTGCCCATGAGTGACCTCGCTGGGGGGAATGTTGCGCTTCATGTTGGATCAGCCGCTAACCGCGTGCAGCACCCGTTTGCGCAGCGCCTTGGCCACCTGAGCCCCCACAGCCTGCGCCACCGGTGGAGGAAAGGCATTGCCCACCTGACGATACGCGTTGGTTTTGGCCCCGGTGAAATGCCATTCATCCGGGAAGCCCTGAATGCGTGCCACCATTGGCACGGTCAAACGCGGCATGCCGTTATGGAACGGATCAGGTGCCTCGGGCGCAATGGTGCGCCCCTCAACACCCAAGGTGGCCCAAGCAGCGCGCGCACGCGTCGGCCCCAGATCAGGCCCGCCATGTTTTTTGGATCCGCCAACAATTGTCGGGGCAATCTCATCGGCCTTGTCAGCCCAATCCTGGGCCCCGCGCCAGCCGCGTGCCGCCATCAGATCACCCAATGTTTCGCCCACCGTGGGCGGGTTATGTGGGTTCGGCTCGGGCCAGTCAAAGAACTCAGATCGCGCGTCTTGCACCGCGACGATCACCACCCGTGGGCGCAATTGTGGAACACCGAAATCAGACGCATTCAAAAGCCGCCAATCAGTTTTATATCCCAACTTGCCCAGTTGGGTTTTCAGCTTCTCGCGGTAGTCATGAAACACCGCATCAAGGAACCCACGCACGTTTTCGATCATCACCGCGCGGGGCCGCGCCGCATCTATAATTTCAATCGCGTCGTTGAACAGATTGCGCTCGTCCTGCTCGCCCAATTGCTTGCCCGCCACGGAAAACGGCGGGCACGGCAAACCGCCAGCCAACAGATCCATGCCGACATAGTCACCGGCACGTTCCTTAAACAGCCGCATGTCCTCCTCCAGCACCGTCCATTCGGGGCGGTTATGGCGCAGGGTGTTACAGCAATGCTTGTCGATCTCAACAAGGGCCGTATGGGCAAATCCGGCCTGTTCCAACCCCAAAGCCTGCCCGCCTGCGCCTGCGCAAAGTTCCACCGATGTCAGCATGTTGCTTGCCCTCATTTTCGCGCATTGAAGCCGGGTTGCGGGCTACGATCAACCGCGCATTCTTGCGTCCAGGTCATGTTCTTAATTTGTTCTTACAAATTCCGCACATACCACGCAACCGTAAATACCGCAGGCACACGCGCTTGGCGTGGCTTGTGCGCCACGTTTGCAGCGCGATCAATACCCACCGGCGTTTTTAACCATGCGCGTCATGAAATTGCCCGATTACCGATGAGGTATAGCACATCAAGTTGGCGCCCCTACCCAAGCAAGCCGCCGACACCACACGGGAGTCGACAGATGAAGTTGAGTGTAATCTTATTGGCCGCAGCCCTGCCCACCACCGCGCTGGCAGGCCCTGATCGGCTGTCATTCCTGTTGGGAACTGAACATTTCGGCGCGACCCAGGATTTTCAGGAGATTAACCCCGGTGCGTTTCTGACCTGGGAGCAAAAGACCTTCGATTACTCGGTCGGTGCCTTTTACAACAGCTATTCCGAAGTGTCGGTGCTGGCATCAATCGGGTATTCCTATGAACTCCTGCCCGAGTTCGAAGTGGGCGTTTTTTCGGGGTTGGCGCTCTATCCCGGCGATGGTCACAGGTTTGATGCATCCGTTGGCGATGTGGTGCCACTGGTTGGCCTGCAAACCCGCTATCGCAACATTTTTGCACAGCTCATTCCCGCAGAAGGCACATCGGTTGATTCCCTGCTGGCGGTGGGGCTGACGTTCAATCTGGACTAGGCTAAACTGCGGATCACAGCGCATTTCGACACTTGCGCTCATGCCAAAAAGCGAGATCAGGCGAGTGGAGCGGGTAGCGGGAATCGAACCCGCACCTTAAGCTTGGGAAGCTCGCATGATACCATTTCACCATACCCGCATATCCGGGCGCATCCCTAGTTCAAGCAGGTTTGAACGTCAAGAAACCTTGTGCGTTGTCCTTAGGATTGACCATTCGATGCACAATCACCCAACTTGAGCTGAACGTCGCCTCGAAAGCAACTGCCCGCCCCCATTTCAGACAGCCAACTGCTGTCCCCATAGGACCGGACCTTTCCGGCACCCATCGCCTATGGCCCTGACCAAACCGAAGGGCTGATCAAATATGCCGATTTGACCGCCGCCGCTGGAGCTCTCACGGTTAGGACAGCACCATAGCAAGCACGGCCTACCCCCGTCGGCGCCTACGCCGTCCGCCACCTTCGCCGCCGGCACCACCATCGCCACCGCCGCCGGTGTTGAAATTCACGTCCGGCAAAGTGACAATGCTGCGCAGAATGGGAAAAGGCTCTACCGAATTGGGGATATTTGAGGCGTTTACGAAATGCTCTTGAAAGCGCGGTTCAATCGCGGTTTCGATCTTGTGAATCTCGTGCACGGTTGCTTCAATTTCGCTGCGCGCCTCGGTGTTCAGCAGGGCAATGCGCGCGCCGGTGCCCGCGGCGTTGCCTGCCGATGTGACCTTGTCCAACGGTGCATCAGGGATCATCCCCAAAACCATTGCATGTTTCGGGCTGATATGTGCGCCAAACGCACCTGCCAGCACCACACGATCCACATGATCCACACCAAATTTATCCATCAGCAATCGCGCGCCAGAATAAAGCGCCGCCTTGGCCATCTGTATTTCTCGGATATCGCGGTTGGTAACGGTGATCACCGGCCCGCCCTCGGCACTGCCATCCCACACCATGTAGGAATAGGTGCGCCCATCAAGGAAGCATTTATCCGTGCCGGTTTGTTCTGGCGCGCCAATCAGCCCAGGCCCGTCAACGATACCATGGATGCGCATTTCAGCCACCATTTCGATGATCCCTGAGCCGCAAATACCGGTGATGCCGGTGGTGGCGGTGGCCTCGCCAAAGCCGTCGTCATCCGACCACAAATCGCTGCCAATCACTTTGAACCGCGCAACCTTGGTCACCGGGTCAATTTCCACCCGTTCAATCGCACCCGGTGCCGCCCGCTGGCCCGAGGATATCTGAGCACCTTCAAAGGCAGGCCCGGTCGGCGAGGAACACGCCAGCACCTTTTCCTTATTCCCCAACAGAATTTCGGCATTGGTGCCCACATCAACAACCAGCGCCAGATCATCCGACTTGTCAGGCGCCTCGGACAGCGCCACAGCCGCGGCATCGGCCCCCACATGGCCCGCAATACACGGCAGGATATAAACCCGCGCACTGGGATGAATATCCAGATCCAGCTCAGCGGCACGCAAGTTGAGCGAGGACGACGTGCCCAGCGCAAAGGGCGCCTGCCCCAGTTCAAACGGATCAATGCCCAAAAACAGATGGTGCATGACCGGGTTACACACAAAAACCGCATCCATAATCAGCGTTTTGTCGATCTCTGCCTCCTCGGCGATCTGATCAAACAGGGCATTCATCCCCTCGCGCACCGCGCGGGTCATTTCTGCCGCGCCACCCTTGTTCATCATTGAATAGCTGACCCGACTCATCAGGTCTTCGCCAAAGCGGATTTGCGGGTTCATGATACCGGATGAGGCGACAACCTGCCCGTCCGACAGATCACACAAATGCGCTGCGATGGTGGTTGAGCCCAGATCAACCGCCAGACCGTATATCTTGCCCTCATAATACCCCGGCCAGACGTGCATGATCTGCGGCGCATGATCATCCGTGCCCTTGTGCACAGCAACAGTCACTTTCCAGCCACCCTTGCGCAGGATCGGCTGCAACCCGGTCAAAATATGCAGATCAGCCGTGACATCCTCAATTTGCCACTGCTCTAACAGCGCTTTGGCCAGCCTCTCCAGATCGCCTGAGGGTTCGTGCATGTCGGGTTCCTGTACCTCGACATAATACATCCGCACAGAGGGGTTCATGGTGATGTCGCGTGCCTCGGCACGTTTGCGCACCACCTGTTTGTGCACCTGCGATTCGGCGGGCACATCAATCACGACGTCACCCATCACCTTCGCCTGACAGCCCAGGCGGCGGCCTTTTTTCAGCCCGCGTTTTTCGTCATAGCGTGCTTCAACCTTGTTCCACTCAGAGAGCGCATCGTCACCCACTGTCACGCCAAGCTTGGCAAATTCGCCGTACCCCGGTGTGATCTGGCACTTGGAACATATCCCGCGCCCGCCACACACCGAATCCAGATCAACCCCCAGCTGGCGCGCGGCGGTCAGAACCGGCGTGCCCTTTGGGAAATGCCCGCGCTTGCCCGAAGGCGTAAATACGACAAGAGGATCTTCATTTGACATAGGGAATCCCTGATTGGCTAAATCGCGTGAGGCGACCATACGGATTTGCCCGCCGAGGAACAGACCTTGCGCGGCAAAACATGTCAGCCAAACGTCACCTTTGCCAATTCACCCACGGTGTTGACGCTTCGCAACTGGCCCGGCGACATGCTCGCGCCCCGGTCGCCCCTCCCGGCCGCAGGAGTTTCGGACATTGCCCTGATGCGGTATTGGCCCTATCACGCTGCCAACCCAAATCGGAGCAGCCAGATGACCGGGCCCAACGGAACCGTCGCCATATTGCCCTATGCCATGAAGCTGGGCACACGGCCGTCACGCCTGCCGCTGGATGATCTGATCTGGCCGCTGGGGCAACCCGGCGCGTTGAAGGGCAAACAATTGGGCGATCTTACGGCGGAGGATCATCTGATCGTCTTTCCGCGCAAAACCCTGCATGTTCGGCCTTCTTTTGGCACCCGCGCAAAGGTCTCTATCGTGATAATGGAACCCTCTGCCATCCACGGGCTGCACCTCAAACTGCTACGCCAGACCTATCGCCGGTTTCACCGCGTGCTGACCACAGACGAGGCGTTGTTGGCGGCCATTCCCAATGGTGTGTTCTTTCCCTTTGGCAGCACCTGGGTGCCGAATTGGCATGACCTCGATACGTCAAAGGTGCGTATGTGTTCGCTGATTGCATCAACCAAACGTTCGCAAGAGGGCCATGTATTGCGCCATGCGATTGCGGATTGGATCACATCCGAGGGCCTCGACGTCGATCTGATGGGCGGCGGATATGCCCCTTTTAAGGATAAATCCGACGGCCTTGCCCCTTACCGCTATTCGGTGGTGATCGAAAACGTCGCCGAGAAAAACTATTTCACCGAAAAACTGGTGGACGCCGTGCTGTGCCAAACTGTGCCGATCTATTGGGGTTGCCCCAATATCGCGGAGTTTTTGGACACATCCGGCATGATTATTTGCCGCAGCGAAGCCGATCTACAACAAGCCATCTTGTCTATGTCGCAGGCCGACTACACCACCCGGCTACCCCACCTTCGAGCCATCAAAGACAAGGCTGCCAACTATGGCGATATATTCACGCGCGCCGCCGAGGCTGTGCTTTCCTAATTTCATTGGAAGAAAGCACCAGCCATTCACAAGCCAGCCATTTACAAGAATGTATCACTCGCCCGGAATGACGTTCTTCTTCTGGCCAAACCGCGCCTTCAAGGCATTCATCAGTGGTTTATAGGCCCTGGGCGTAAACGCATATCCGATTTGGCTGCTCAGGGTTTGCTCCATCTTGTCGGACACCCCCAGCGGGCCGTCACAAGGTCCGGGCAGATAAAACGTGCCAAAGGCGCGGTCAAAGATGCAAAAGAACTCACCAAAGTTCTTGTCAAAGGCCTTGGATTCAGCCGAATGGTGCCAACGGTGCATCGCAGGCGACACCATCCATTTGCCAAATTTACCATATGTCCAAGGCACATCCGCATGGATGAAATGCCCGTAATACCCGCGCAGCATCGCGTTAAACAGGATCGCATAGACCGGGAAACCCATCAACAACATGGTGCCCAGCCCAACGCCGCGCATGGTCAGCAGGTTGATCGGATGCCAGCGCGATGCGGTCAGCCAAGTCACTTCTGTATCTGAGTGATGCACCGCATGGGCAGGCCAGAACACCTTGGTATGATCCAGGCGATGGCGCCAATAATGAAAGAAATCCCCGATAAACACAGCCAGAAACAGCGTGATTGCCATTGGCACCCCATCCCAGAAGGTTGTCGGGATTAAGAAGAGGCTATTGCCGGTCAAAAATGCGTGAATCGCAGTAGCATAAATCGCCACGAAAGGGGTGGAAAAGACAACATTGAACGACATAACTTTGAGCGTGAGCAAGAACTCAGCCATCGCCCGCCAAATATCTCTAAGCGCTGAGTGGCCCTTGGCGATGTAAGCCAGACACACGAAAAACTGTGCTGGCACCAATAGATATTTGAATGCCGTAAGAAGATTATTGGCGCTCTCAACCAGCAATGACATCAACCAG
>DFBW01000115.1:0-1152 GCA_002366775.1 Roseovarius sp. UBA3070
CTTCTGGCCTGTGGGCCTCGCCCTTTTGGCCTATATGATCTGGAGCAAGAAAATGATTTGTAGTTCACGTTCATCATGCCGCCCTAGCCGCATGAACACCCATCGCAACACCGGCAATTCGGCATTTGAGTCCTACAAGTCCGAAACCCTGCGCCGGTTGGAAGAAGAACAGGAAAACTTTGAAGCCTTCCTGCAACGCCTGCGTGACGCCCGCGACAAATCCGAATTTGACCAGTTCATGGATGAGCGTGCCCAGGACGCCAGCGCGCCACACGAACAGAACGAACACGAACGCGCCTGATCCGATGTTTTAACCCACTCAAAGGCCCGGGGCTGTTCCCGGGCTTTTGTTCACCTTATACAACTGGACAAGATGACTGAATATAACTGGCATATCCCCGACCCGCAGACACAGCCCGAATTTTATGCTGATGTTCCCCTGAAACGCCTGCTTGCGTTTGTGGTCGATACGGTGCTGATCGTGATCATCTGTCTATTGATCGTGCCCTTCACTGCCTTTGTGGGCCTGTTCTTTTTTCCGATGTTGATGCTGGCAGTCGGATTTGCCTACCGCGTGGTGACGATTGCCAATGGCTCGGCCACATTGGGAATGCGGGTATTTGCCATTGAATTCCGCACTCTGGCGGGCAACAAATTTGACCTCCCGTTGGCCGCCTTACATACGGCGATGCTGACCGGGTCTTTCATGTTTCCGCTTATTCAACTGGCGTCGATCGTGATGATGATGACCTCGGCACATGCTCAGGGGGTGAGCGATCATATCCTTGGAACTGTCGTCATCAACCGCCGGGCCGCCGCCTGAAACCTCTGTTTTGCAAATCTGTTTAACGACGATCACAATGGCCCCTTGGCGCGGCCCATCATCATTGCTATCGTTTGAACATATATCAACGAACCTTACAGACACATGCGCCACACACTTCCAATTGCGCCCCAGTTTTATGTGACGGCCCCGCAGCCCTGCCCCTACCTTGAGGGCCGGATGGAAAGAAAGCTGTTCACCGCCCTTCAGGGTGAAGGCGCGCAACGCCTGAATGACGGGCTGTCCAAGCAGGGCTTTCGCCGATCACAGAATGTGCTTTATCGCCCCTCGTGTGCCGATTGCGCGGCCTGCCTGTCGGCGCGGATCAA
>DFBW01000115.1:1261-6258 GCA_002366775.1 Roseovarius sp. UBA3070
CGCCACGCAGCGGGTGGAATGGCCGACATGGACGCGTTCGAGTTCGCAGCGATGATCGAAGAAACCCCGATCCGCACCCGCGTTGTTGAATACACCGACCCCGCAAATGACCAACTGACAGCAACCTGCCTGACCGATATCCTCGATGATGGGGTTAGCATGGTGTATTCGTTCTTTGAGCCGGGCAATGCACGTTTTTCGCTGGGCACTTATATCATTCTTGATCACATCAACATCGCACGCGAGGCAGGTCTGCCCTATGTCTATCTTGGCTATTGGGTGCCAGGAAGCGAGAAGATGGGGTATAAAGCCAGTTTTTCAGGTCTTGAGGTCTATGCCGACGGCGCGTGGCAAACCATGGATGACCCTGAGAAGTTTGACACCAACCTGCACCCGCTGTGCAATGATCCGATTGCAGAACAGGTGGCCGGGATTTCATTGCCCGATAGCCAGCCTTTGCGCCCGCATCTGGGCAACGACTAAATTCTGATCAACCCATTTCACTGACCTGCCGGCGAAGGGGTGCAAAACTCATTCACCGCTGACATCAGGCGCCCCCATGCCGGGTCCTGAGGCAAGGGCACATGATTGCGGCTGTCCAGCATCATGAATTGTGCATCGCCTATACCAGCGGCAATCAAGCGGCCCTGCTCAATCGGGTGGATCGCATCGGAACGCGCGTGGATCACCAAGGTCGGGGCCCGCACGTTTGGCAGGTCATCCACTACCTCAAAACGATCAACTGCCTGGCGCAACAGGGCGGCGTTATCTGGCGAAATACTTTCGCCTTGAATGCGCATGAAGCTGGCGGTTTGCTCGGGCGTGGCGTCAGGTATGAACAATGCCGAGAATGCCTTTAGAAAAGCGCTTTCCGGCTGCCCCCAACCCGCACGGATCAGGCTGAGAATTGTCAGCTCATCCATATCTCCGTCTGACTTGGCACGGTGTACCCGGCCCTGAGCATAGCCACCATATAACACCAGACGGCTGACCCTTTCAGGAAAGCGCGCAGCAAATCGGATGGCAACGGGCACGGCCTGTGACGCTGCGAACATGGGAAAGCGGCCCAGCCCATTTGCGTCTGCGACCGCGCGCAGATCTTCTACAAAATCATCAAGGGTTGTGTGCATAAGACTACGCGTTGACAGCCCGGTGCCCCGCTGATCATAGCGATAGACGGTAAAGCTCTGTTCCAGATGGCCCAAAAACGGCCCCCACACCGGGCAACCGCGATCCAATTCAAGATGCGACAACCAATGCCCCACCCGTAGCAGTGGCGGCCCGGATCCATGATGACTGTGGGCGATTGGTTCTCCATCAGTTGAAGAAACCACGCGTATTTGCGGGGCGCTGAAAGGTAGGTTCGGCTTGTCGGGTTTTGATGTGCCCTGCTGTTTCACCTCAACTGCCATGCGAAAACCACGCTTTGGCACGGTGCGGATTATCGCCTGAACCTTTCCATTGTCACCCACTGCTGTGCGGGCTGCATTTATGCGTGCGCTGATTGTCGCATCAGACACATTCAGATTGTTCCAGACCCGTTCAATCAGGGTGTCTTTGCTGACCAATTCCCCCTCGGCCCGGATCAGGCAAGCCAATAGCTCATACACCTGCGGCTCCATATGCACGGGGCTATCATCCCGAAGCAATTCGTGACGCAAGTCGTCCAATTCGCAGTGTGCAAATCTATAAATCATAGATGAACCCTTGCTCGGTATTGGCTGATATTGTCAAGAATTTACGCAAAATCGCGACATTGAAAGCAAATGACAAGGTTTTCTAAAGACCTTCTTCAAGCGGCCCTTCGGCGTTTGTGGTGTCATGAAATAGTCACCCACAGGAGAACCCCCATGTCAGTCGATCAAACCGACCACATCAAAACCCGCGCCGATGGATCCATCGACATCGGATTTTATACGCAGCGTGGGCGTATTCTGCGCAGCCGGGCCGCACATGATATGTTGGCCCCCAAAGCTGCCCCGAAACGAAAGCGTGTTCACCCGAGTTGGTTCTGGCGGATATGCAGGCGTTACAGCGCAACCTGATGATCACCCGCCTGATGCTGCGGCCGAGGCATCAAGCAGCTTTGGTGATCACCCCGGAAGCCGAAAACCATGGTGTGGTTCTGCGGTTTCCGGGGATAATTTTCGATCAGTTCGGGATCAGGGCCGGAACAATGGTCACAATCGCCGGGAAGAACCATAAGATCGCCAGGCCCACGACCTGGATCAGCACAAACGGTGCCACCCCACGATAAATATGGCCTGTGGTGACTTCCTTGGGGGCAACGCCACGCAAATAGAACAGCGCAAAGCCAAAGGGCGGTGTCAGGAACGAGGTTTGCAAGTTCACCGCGATCATGATTGTCACCCATTTGGGATCAAACGTACCGCCATAGATCACCGGGCCAACGATGGGGATCACGATATAGATGATCTCAAGGAAATCGAGCGCGAAGCCCAGCACAAAGAGCACAAGCATCACAATCAGAAAGACGGTGAATTCATTGTCAAAGCTCTTGAGGAACTGCTGGATGTAATGCTCTCCGCCAAAACTGATGACCACAAGGTTCAACAGCTGAGAGCCGATCAGAATGGTGAACACCATCGACGTGACCTTGGCGGTTTCGCGCACGACCGGGGTCAACACGCCACCGACAAACAATGTCCAGCAGGCAAACAGCAATCCAAAGACCGCAAAGAGATAGGCCACTTTGGCCACCCCAAAGGCAATCCAGGTTTCCACCGAAACATTCGACACGTTAATCCGCAGATCAAAGTTCACGCCCATCAGTATCGCGATGACGATGGCAAAGGTGGCAAACAATATGATCTTGGGCGAGCGGTCATCATCTCTGAGCTTGCGATAGGCCGCCAGCATGATGGCCCCGCCAGCGCCAAGCGCCGCCGCGGGTGTCGGATTGGTGATCCCACCCAGAATGGACCCCAGAACGGCGACAATCAGAACCAGCGGAGGGAAAACCACGCGGATCAGATCATTCTCGGCCAAACGGGTGGCGGCATGAGCGCAGCCCCACAAGGTCAGCGCCAGAGGAATTGCCAGGATTAGAATAGAGACACCAGAGCTCATCTCCGGGCCAATGAGCAGAATATCTGCCAACAGCCCCAACACGACCCCAAGCCCGCCAACCAACAACGGCGCCGGGCTGGCCGAAGGTTTCGTGCCGCGTGCCACCACCAAAACCAGCGAAAGCAAAAGGAAAATGATGGCAACACCCGTTCCGATCGGGGCAGCAGCGGCAATTTTTTCTACACGCAGCGCGGCGATTTCGTCCTCGCTCAATTGCACCGATTGCTCGACACCGCCCGCATCGTCGATGGCGGTTTGTTCGGCCACGGCGCCATCCCAGACCTCCTGACCATGCAGGTCAATCATCGCAGCCTGACAATCGGGGCTGACATTGGTGCGCAACGACGCCACATTACCTTGTTGGGTATAGCTGTTTATGGTCAGATCTTGCGAGCCAACAACGCCGACCTGCCCTAACATCACTGTGCCGACGATCAACACGACAGGCACCCCAAGAAGCCAGGTAAAGGCTTCGCTGCGCGTGATAGGGTCACCGCTTGACGCCCCCATCTGCACCGCAGGCGCTTTGGTAGGGTTCATCAACGCATAGCCAAATGCATAAAGCGCATACAACAAGGCCAGCAGGATACCAGGCAGCAAAGCCGCCTGAAACAGCGTCCCGACAGAGACAACAGCCGGTTCGCCCAGATAGGTCAACGCATCCGAACAGCCCAATTCCTGGGCGCGATTTTCCTGCGCTACGGAATAAAGGTCACCCGCCAGAGTGCCCAGCAAAACAATTACGATGGATGGCGGAATGATCTGCCCCAAAGTGCCCGAGGCGGCAATAACGCCTGTGGCAATCTCGGGCGAATAGTTGTTTCGCAGCATGGTTGGCAAGCTGAGCAGCCCCATAGTGACCACAGTGGCCCCCACGATCCCGGTTGAGGCCGCAAGGAACGCGCCCACAACCACAACCGACACAGCCAAACCGCCCGGCAATGGCCCAAAGACCCGCGCCATGGTGGTCAGCAGATCATTGGCAATTTTTGAGCGCTCCAGCGTGATGCCCATCAGCACAAACATCAGCACAGCCAGCAAGGTCTCAATCGACTGCCCCGCAAGAACCCGTTCATTGATCCGGTTGACGATGAAGCTGACGTTGCGATCCAGCGCCATTTCCCAGCCACGCGGGAAAACCGGCTCGGCCAAGCGCGGTAGGTCGGGGTACCTGAATGTGGATATGGTTTCTGGTTTTACGCCGGTGGCGACAACATCCTGAAACGCCTGGCTTGAGCTGTCAATCGCCTGGTGAATGAGCAATCCCGCGCTGTCTAGCCCTGCGATGATTGCAAAGGATATGATCCCTGCCCCACCAATGGCAAACGCCACCGGAAAGCCAGAAAGGATGCCCCCGAACAGGCACAGGAAAACAATGATCAGGCCGATCTCGACGCCATCAAGTCCAAACAACATCAGTGCGTCCCCTCATAGGCTTCTTCGCCCTCGCCAAGTGAATCTTTGTTAAGGTATTTGCCCTCACTCGCCGGGCCTTCCTTCCACTCAAGATACGAGCGGTAGAAAAACGCGATCCCATGCAAAAACACCATGCCCGCAAAGCACACGAGCAGGATTTTGAAGAGGAAATAACCGTTAAACCCATTGGGGCTGAAGCCGATGGTTTCTACGTTCCAGCGCACGGCGCGGGATTTCGTGATCAGACGCTCCAACGAGTCGGATGCCGAAGGTTTGGGCGTGATCAAATGGCGCCACATGAAGTACCAGCCGTACATCCAGGTCAGCGTCGCCATGGGCAACATGAAGATCAGGCTGCCAAACATGTCGATCACCCGTTTGGTGCGGAATTTCACCGCCGCATAAAACAGATCAACCCGCACATGGCTGCCCTGAACAAAGGCATAGGTGCAGCACAGGGCCACAACCAGCGCGTTGTAAAACTTCAGCTC
>DFBW01000115.1:6347-9452 GCA_002366775.1 Roseovarius sp. UBA3070
CCCCACATGAAGGTGTTGCGCCAAAGGCCAATCGCGGTGAAAATCAAGAATATGGTGAAGACCACAAAGAAGAACTCAACCGATCCGCCGTAATAGACGAAGCGCATGATTGCTTCCTTGTTGGACCAATCCAGCCAGAGCGAGGGATGCGTTAACGCGTACCCCAGGTTGTAGAATGCCATCGCGATGCTGCTGAATATCCAGACGACAACGTCGATAAGGGCTGCGAATCCGCCACCGGCAGTTGAATCATCCATGCTTAAGTTCCCAGACTTTTCCCGAAATGCAATCTCCACGCGTCTCGCGTCAAGCGCCACGAGACTTTGGTGGAAAATGCCCCCGCCCGCTGACGGGGGCATCTGATGCGGTCTCGTAGATCAGAGGCCGACGACGCGGTTGCGCTGAGCGAGGAAGGTTCCCTCGGAACGGCTGGCCCATGTGGCCGAACTTTTGAGCGATGTCATGTAGCTGTCATAGCATGACTTGTAGAGGTCATCGTCCATGTTCTGACCGACCACTTCCTCAGCTGCAGCACCGAACGCATCCCAGATCCCGTCTGAGAACTCAAGCACCTGGACACCGCCGGATTGCAGGCGCTGCAAGGCCGCAGCGTTATTCGCCATGAACAATGACATCGTCCACAGGTTGCACGATCGCGTGACGTTCTCGATGATCGTATGATGTGTGGGTGTCAGGCTCTCGTAGATATCGAGATTAAGGTTGAGGTTCAGGTTCGGGCCGGGTTCATGGAAACCACCGGTATAGTAGAACTTGGTGATCTCTTGGAAACCGGCCTTTTCGTCTGCCCAAGGGCCGATCCACTCGGTCCCGTCAATCGCACCCGAGGCCAAGGCCTGATACACTTCCGAACCAGGCAGGTTCTGGACGCTCGCGCCCAGTTTGCCCATCACCTGACCACCCTGGCCTGGCATACGGAACTTGAGACCTTGGAAATCCTCGACACCGTTCATCTCCTTGGCGTACCAGCCGCCGGACTGCGGGCCTGTATTGCCTGCCGGAAATGACTTGAGACCGAAGATTGAATAAAGCTCATCAGCCAGTTCGCGGCCACCGTTATGATCGAACCAGTTGTTGAATTCCTGGAACGTCATGCCAAACGGCACCTGGCTGAAGAACGACAGCGCCGGATGCTGACCCATGAAGTAGTAGTCAACGCCGTGGAACAGGTCCGCCTGTCCCGACGACACTGCGTCGAACACCTCAAAGGCACCGACGAGTTCGCCTGCGGCCTTGAGTTCGACGGTGAGTTGGCCATCAGTGGCGGCTGTGATCGCATCCGCGCAGTATTGTGCGCTGTCGTGCACTCCGGCGAGTCCACGACCCCAGGTCGTCACCATCGTCAGTGTGCGTTTACCTTGTGCATAGGCCGGTGCGGCCAGTGCGGATGCAGCAGCAGCTGTGCCGCCAAGTGCCGAATTCTTTAAAAAAGAACGACGATCCATGTGGTATCTCCTCCCGAGTTTTTATGGTAGCGCGCGAAGGTCACCCCCCGGCGCGGATCGTTGCAAGTGGGCAAACCTTAACGCACCACATCCGGCTTGGGAATACCGAGTACTGCGTAGATTCGGCCTTAAATCCCGTTTATTGGGCCTCCTGCGCCAAATCCGCGTACATGTGGAGGCAAATCTTTGGGAATCTCGACTGATTCCCCCTACTTAGCCCCATAGGCGCTGAGGTCAGACACCCATGCGCATTGTGATCGTGGACGACCACCCGATGCTGGCTAATGTTTTGGACGTATCTGCGCACGGCTGAGACTCACCGCAAGAATATCAAACGCAAGCGTGGTATGTCGTTTGCGGTCGGCCTGACACGCTATGCGATGGAACATGGTGTTTCGCATGGCACCAGCGCGAACCTCTGACACATCTGCGCGGCGCTTTGCCGTAGATTACCGCAGGTAATATGTGGGCCTGCCTTGCGTGCAGACAGTCTGACCGAGTGTGGGTGCATCAAACTGCTTGGCCAAAAAAGACCAATGTGCCGTCTTCATCCGTCACATGGAATTCGCGCTGCCCGTACGCCTGATTGAACGGAGCGCGCACGCGCCCCTCGGGCAAACCTTCTAATCGGTCACGCAAACTGTCATAAAGCGCATCAATTCCTGTGACATCGATGTAAAATGAGCCTTCCCTCTCGGAGTGGGACAAATCAACATCAGAGCTGACCTCCACTAGGCGCACGGCCACATCGTCACGACGCAAAAAGGCATAATTGTCGGCCCGAAAGCCCACGGTGAACCCCAGCTTGTCGCAATAGAACGCCACTTGGGCGTCAAGCTTTGTACAAGGGATAAAGGGCGTTATTTGTGTCAATCGCATGATCTAATCCTTTGTGAGCAAACGCATTCATCGTAAAACCACTGGCGAAAGTGTTGATTGTCCCGCCGCGTCCTACCCCCATGATACAGGATATTGCCCCAAGAAACGCCCCAAATTCATGTTTTAAAACGATATTCATGCCTAAATCACGTGACCAGACTCACGGCGCGACCCTGGCTGGCGCAACAAATGCAAAGATAACGCCCTGTTTGCGACATTTTTTTGGATAACCCGGTTGACGCCCTGTGCCCCTGCTCATAATCTCTCGCAGACGCAGCATGAAGGAGTCGGCGTAATGACCGAACTAGTCGTGATCGTGAGCAAATGGCGCATGGGCCGGTAACGGCAACCATATTGGTCCCCCATGCGCCCCCGAAAGATCGGGGGCTTTTTTATGTGCGTAAGAAAATATGTGATGTCATGAACGGAGCGAACAAATGACACGTCAAATGACCGGAGCGAAAATGGTAGTTCAAGCCCTGAAGGATCAGGGTGTGGATGTCGTATTCGGATATCCTGGCGGCGCTGTGCTACCGATTTATGACGAGGTGTTTCAGCAAAACGACATTCAGCACATCCTTGTTCGTCATGAACAGGGGGCTGTGCATGCGGCCGAAGGCTATGCCCGCTCGACCGGCAAACCCGGTGTTGTTCTGGTCACCTCTGGCCCCGGCGCCACAAATGCGGTGACGGGCCTGACGGATGCGCTGCTGGACAGTATCCCGATCGTGGTTCTGACCGGTCAGGTGCCGACTTTCATGAT
>DFBW01000115.1:9537-10149 GCA_002366775.1 Roseovarius sp. UBA3070
GGCCCGGTGTTGGTGGATATTCCCAAGGATGTGCAGTTTGCCACCTCCGGCTATACCCCCCCCAACAAGGCGCGGGTCAGCCATTATCAGCCCCAGGTCAAGGGCGATATGGAGGCGATCACTGAACTGGTTGAAGCCATTGAACAGGCCAAACGCCCGGTCTTTTATACCGGCGGTGGGGTGATCAACTCAGGGACAGCGGCCAGCCAGCTTTTGCGCGAGTTGGTCGATGCCTCTGGCATTCCTGTCACCTCAACCCTGATGGGGTTGGGCGCCTATCCGGCCAATGGCAAAAACTGGATCGGTATGTTGGGCATGCATGGGCTGTATGAGGCCAATATGGCCATGCACGACTGTGATTTGATGATCAACATCGGCGCACGGTTTGATGACCGGATCACTGGGCGCCTGGATGCCTTCAGCCCCGGATCAATCAAGGCGCATATTGATATTGACCCCTCCTCGATCAACAAGGTGATCAAGGCCGACATTCCGATTGTGGGCGATATTGCCCATGTGCTTGAGGATGTTCTGAAGGTCTGGAAAGCGCGTGGTCGCAAGGTGAACGGCGAGGCGATCCAGAAGTGGTGGGCCACGATTGATGGCTGGAAA
>DFBW01000258.1:0-1345 GCA_002366775.1 Roseovarius sp. UBA3070
GCTTTGGCCGCCAGTGCCTTGCCCTTTTCAATGCAGGCCTCAGGCGCGTCGGTAAACCGTTCTATCAGGTTGATCACTGCAATCTGCGCCTGCCAGCCCCAAAAGGTGGCCGCGTTGCGTTCGTCCAGACATTCATCCAGCAACTGGCTGGCGCGCTGCACCTCACCCGGCTTGAACGAAAATATCTGCGGAATGGCAGTGCCCAGCAACACTGGCGGAAACAACCCATCGGTGCCTCCACCGGTTAACACCATGATTTCTTTGTGCACGGATGTCTGCAACCGGAACGCTAGGTTCAACAGATCAAGGCTCTGCTCAATTGGGCCTGAGCGATCAGTCGAACTGGCCGTTTCAGACCAGAACACCCGGTTTTCCACCGCATGGCGCGCACTGATACGCAGCCCAATGCGATTGTCATCCACATGGAAGGCATTCACATCAACCGCAAAGACATTCTCATCCGGGTTTTGCGGCACATCATACAGCAGCTCAATCTCGCCGTTTTCATTCAGGTTTCGGCTTACCAAGTCAATAAATTCGCATTCCAGATGATACGATGTTGAAACCGAATCCGGGCCGCTGAGCAACGCCACCTTCCAGCGGCCCACCCCAAAACGGGCCCTACGCGAGGTCGGCGAGGCGTCCTGCGCCTTCATCACCGCATGTCCCCCGCGCATGACCCGCTGCCATTCGGCAAACGCCGGGTCGGGGATATCCAACCCTTCAAGAAATTCCTCGCCCTCACCCGGTATGGCATCTTTTGACCAATCGGTCTTAACTCGGTCCTGATCCAGGCTGACGCTCTGGCGGGTCGCAGTAATCACATCGGCAAGGTCGCCCAGATCACGGCGAATAGCCGTTAAGGTCTGGCGCAAACTGGCCGAAGCGCGTTCACCATCGCTCTGACTCCAGAGCCGGTCTTGCAGCCATGATCGCGTGCGTTGGGATTCAGGCGAACAGGCAAGCATCGCCATCAACGCCTGCGCCTTTTTGCCACCCGGTGTGATGTCACTGCCCCCAGCACCAGTCATACGAAACTGGCCCATCACCCGGATGAACATTTTTTCAGAAGTTCCATCCATCTACTCTAGTTAACAGATATATCCGCAAATTCCCGCATTTTTCACGACACTAAAACGGATCGCCTTTCACCTGAGGCAGGGAAAAGGCTAAGCGCAGCGCGACATATGAACATTGTGGGCGTTTAAGGCAAACCTCTGAAGCAGGTTTTACGCGAAACGCAGTAAGATGCTTGGGTGCAGATCGTCGTGAAGAATCCGTGAATATTCCCGTGAACCCTTGACCGCGCGATAGATTCCTTCCGAAGCTGACGCAGGGGAAATCA
>DFBW01000258.1:1392-5451 GCA_002366775.1 Roseovarius sp. UBA3070
GGCCGAGGTGGTGGTCGTGGCGGGGGCCGAGGTGGTGGTCGTGGCGGCGGGCGTTTCCTGTCAGATGACGAAGGCCTGGTGTCAGGCGCCCGCAGCATGATCCAGGAGTCGCTGGCGGGATACTGGGATCCACCCACAGGCAACAACAGCTTTGATTGGGATCCCGATCCGGATGATCTGGATTACTTGCCCTCAAACCGGCGGATTGAGGTGGTTCTGGCACAAATTCTCAGCCGGTTCACAATTGAAAGTGATGCCGCCAGTGTGACGGTCAAATGTGACGGCACCAAAATTTGCACCATCCAGAAACCCACATTGCCCACGCTGAACACCCAGATGAAATGGCTGCGCGCTTACGCTGATCTGCGTGAAGACCGAAGTACAGAAATCCTGGTTCAATCCGAAGAAATCATGTCGCCCTTTTCTTCCGTGCGCCCGTTTGATTTGCCCAAGCGGCACGTCACAGCTGAAATGCTGACCCTGACGCAGGAAGTGGCAATTCTGATTGAACAGCAGGTCAAACACCTGTGCCGCTCGCCACGTCCGGTTGAGTTCTCGGATCGGGTCATGCCGATGTTGGATACGCCACCACACAGCACATACCCCTCCGGTCATTCAACCGAAAGCTTCGCGATCGCTTCGGCTTTGTCGATGCTGGAATACGGCGAAACCCCCGGTGAAAGCCTCTCGGCGGATCGCCCGATCTTCCATCTGGCCCAGCGCATCGCGGTCAATCGCACGGTGGCAGGCCTGCATTATCCGGTGGATTCGGCGGCAGGGGCTGCGTTGGGCTGCTCGGTTGGCAGTGCATTGGCATTTATCGCAAGCGGCACGCCCTTGCGCAGCTTCAGCTTTGATCCCAATGCCAACCCTGAGGCCGATTTCACCCGCGCCGCACTGGAAACAGTGATCAAAGGCAAATCCAGTTCCAAAACCCCGGCACCCTTGGGCATCCTGCAAAAGCGCTGGGTCAAGGCGCGTGGTGAATGGTTGCGCCGCGATGGGCGCGACCCTGACACCGGGGCAGGCGTATGAGCAGTTGGAACACCTGGCATGACCATCCCCGGATGGTCACGTCGCCCTATGTAGATTGGTGGCTGATGCAGCACATGCTGGGATCAGGCCCCCAGCCCATGCAGATGGTCCCGGCCCTGGCGCGGATGGACGAGTTTCACGCCCTGCACGACAGCGCCGACAGCCTGGTCGCCCTTGGCTCTGATCCGGCAACATTTGCACCGGGAACGGCAGGTGAATGGCCGGTTTTCCCCGTGTCACAAAGCGCAGCCAACCCTGATTATCTGGCCTCACTGCAAGGGGCCACAGGCTGGTTTCCCGATCAGGGTACCTATCCGATCATCACCAAAGACACGCTGGTTGCTGGTGTGATTGACGTTGATATCGGCCTTGGCCACCGCCGGTTTCGCTCCGCCGATGGATCCAGCCGCGTGCTGGCCTCGTGGCAACAGGGCACGCCGTGGAAGGGCGGGCCGCCGCACCTGCCCTTTGGGGCACAATTGATGCAAAACGATATCAATGCCCTGCTGGCCTGCCATAGCAGCGGTGATCTGACCCGCCCGCTGGATCAGGAGGGATTCAACCGGGCTGCCGGATTGGTTGACAATGACCGCCCCGACAGCCTGCGTGGCCTTGCCGGGCGCACGGCCCATGGCACCCATGTTATGGGGCTTGTCGCCGGGGCTGACCCGGTTGAACAGGCCAGCTTCAGCGAAAAGGTACAGCTTTTGGTGGTCAACCTTCCGCCCGCTACGGCATATGGCGAAGGTGGCGCGTTTCTGGATTATTATCTGGTTTATGCCATGCGCTGGATTGTTGAAATGCACGCCCGCATCACGCGCGCCTCGGGGCTGGCCAACACCCCACCATTGCTGATGAATATCTCCTTTGGCAAACAGGCCGGCGCCAAAGATGAACGACAGGTCTTTGTCAAAGAAGCCCAACGCCTGTCGGAGGCTGACAAAATCCTCGGACAAGCCAAATTCAACGCCATCCTGCCCGCAGGCAATGACAATCTGTCACGGGTGCATTCACGATTTGAAGTTCAGCCTGACGGCGGTGAACAGACGCTGGATTGGCGTGTCAGCCCGGATGATGGCACCTCAAACTTCGTGGAGATCTGGGTGGAAAAGCTGCTGAACCCCGGCACCACCAGTGCTCCGGTTCAGCTGGATGTGGTGCCCCCCGGCGCCACACCGGGCACGTTCAAACAGGCCACATCCGGACAGATCACTGAATTGCACAACGGCTTGGGGCGCATCTATTGTGACGCGGTTCCGCCAATTGACGGAAAATCGGTACGCTTTCGCTATCTGATTTGTCTGGCTCCTGATCTATTTGCCAAGGGCGGCAAGGTGGGTGCGGCGGCTGGTAAATGGCAAATCCGGGTGCGCAACGCAGATGTGATTGCCCACACTGTACGCGCCTCTGTCCAGACAGATCAGGCCACTCTGCCCGGCCAGAGCAACGCAAGGCAGTCATACTTTGATGACAACGCGTATCAAATGTTCGAAGACACAGGTCGCGCCGCTGATACCTTCGCCTATTTCAGCGGGGCTGACGCAGCACCTGACCTTGACACTGGCCCTCTTGTCCAGCGGCGCGGCACGCTGAATTCCTATGCCGCCAACCGCTTTGTGGCCACCATCGGAGGGCATCGCCAATCCGATGGGCGCCCGGCACCATATTCGGCAAGCGGGGTTGGTCAGGCGGTTCATTCAAATGGGCGCGGGGGCCCCACGGTGACCTTCCCGTCCGATGATGGGGCCGCCCATTTTGGCATCCTGTCAGATGGGGCCAGCGATGGATCAGCCGTAGCAATGCAAGGCACCAGTTTTTCCTGTGCCTGCGCCACACGTTGGGTGATTGAAAACTGGCTGGCCGGGCGCTTTGATCCGCAAAGTGATAGCCCCGATTTATGCACCTTCCTGAAAGAAGGCCCACTGCAAGTGCCGCGCCCGGATAAATGGTGGGATGCACCTGTGGGCCGCGAAAAAGTGGGCCGGGGACGGGTCGCCTGGCAACCAGCCCGGCCAGTGGAACGCCTCTGATAAACAGTATTGCCCGGCACACTGCTGGAGCGGGCCTTTCGCAGAATGCGAATTCTTGGCTCGGACCAGTTCATGCCACCCGCGAGCTGTTTGATGGCCCTCGCTTTTGGGTGATTTCCGCTAAAACGCCGGAAAAACACCAAATTTACCGTGAATGCCCTCATTTTTGCACTGCATTCCCCCATCTTTACGCTTAGATTCCACCTCGGAATGCCTATATTGAATCCAAACACAAATTGATTTGCGAAAAAAGGGAGAGATGAATGGCGAATTTGGATCAGCAAGTTGAGGAGTCGCAGGCTCAGGTCGAAAAAGCACAGGCCAAGATCGCCGAACTGACTAGTAAAATCGAAACCGCACGCTCTAAAATAAAGGGTGGCGAAGATGCGATGCTGGACATTGAAAATGCCTCGCTTGAAGATGTGCACGCCCACACCGACGTGATGAACGCCAACATCGCCGAGCTGATTATGGGCCTTGATGATGTGACCGCCGCCTTTTCCAAAGACTTTGACGAAATGCGCACGAAAACCGGCTGGGAAAGCATGATCGGCATTTTCTCCAAACACAAATCCGACAGCATGCGTCAGGAGCGGATCAAGACCGCCAATATTGATGACAAACTACAAGATCTGATTTCCAAATCCGATGTAATCACGCAGCTGCTCGAAGGGCAGTTGGCCGTTTTGGAAGACCAAAAAGTAAAGGTTGAATCCAACCTGAGCGATACATTGGACGAGCGCGAAGCCACCGTGGGCGAGTTGGAAAGCCTGCGCACAGATATTTCCGCGATGGACCCCGATATCATCACCCTCGAAGGCAAAATCGCCAACGAGACCGACGCCGCCGCACGCACCAAGCTGGAAACTGAACTGGCCGAAATGAACGCCAGATATAACCAGATGGTGCAGGACGAGCAGGTCAAACTGGCCAAATCCCAAACGCTGGAACGCTATATCGAAAAGGGCAAAACCTGGGTCGATTCATTGCAAAA
>DFBW01000258.1:5489-5770 GCA_002366775.1 Roseovarius sp. UBA3070
CGTGTCGTTTTGTATGATGCGCTGACCAAATCCCTGAAGACCGCGCAGCAACAGGATGTGGCCCACCGCATCAACGAGATCGGTGTGCAGACGGATCAAGAGGCGCAATCCGCCATGGCCGGCATCGGCGCTGCCACCAACCAACGCATGGCCGAAATGATGGAAGCGCACGAAGATCACATGGTCTTTGCCCGCGAAGTGCTGGAAGCCAAAGCCAAAGCCGACGAACGCTTCGCCCGCCGTTTCCAGGACATCATCGAGAAACACGACAAGAACCTGTA
>DFBW01000278.1:0-2822 GCA_002366775.1 Roseovarius sp. UBA3070
CTCTGACCCATTTCATAGGCGCGCTGTACTTCGATCATCCGGGCAATCTGGCTGACCGGATCAACATTGGCGCTTTCCAGAAACCCTTGTAAAACGCGGCCATCCAGCACCGGATCAGTCCCGCTTGTCGTGCGAAACATAACACCGTCTTCGCGGATCAGATCGATTGGGTCGGTTGGTTGCACTAGCCCAAGTTGCGAAAGGGGACGGCCATTTGCGCTTAATGTTCCATCAGAAGACACCGCCAGATCAGAGGCGTCGGGCGGCACAAAAATCGGGGCCCCGCCAGCATCCAGAACCCGAAATCCATCGGGTGTGACCAGATCACCAACCGCCGAAAGAGAAAAACTGCCCGCGCGGGTCAGCCGTTCACCTGAGGGGGTTTCGATCAGAAAAAACCCCTTGCCCTCGATCGCGAAATCTAGCTGCCCACCGGTTTGTGTCAGGCCGCCTTGCAGGGTCGATGTATTGCGAATATTGGCTTGCGCCATTGAGATGGAAGGCCCGCCTTCAGTCCGTTGTACATATTCACCAAAGATCAGCCCCTCTTGACGAAACCCGGTGGTGGCCGAGTTTGCGATGTTGTTGGCAATCACCTGAAGCTCGCGGGTCAACCCGACCTGCCGCGTCAATGTGGTATAGCTAGCGTTTTCCATCACTTACCCTCCGATGATCAATGGGATCAAACGCGACTGAAAGAAGGACACAAGTGTTTCAGTCATGAACCCCATGGTCAGCCAGAACACAGCGACAATCGCGGCCAGTTTTGGGACGAATGTCAGGGTCAGCTCTTGGATTGAGGTCAACGCCTGGAATAGCCCCACCGTTAAGCCTGCGATCAATGCAACGCTCAGAATGGGTACTGAGATCATAACAGCAATCCAAAGCCCCTGACGCATCGTATCGAAGAATACCACCTGATCCTGCATCGTCTTATACCGGCATCCGCAGGATTTCCTGATAGGCCTCGACCACTTTGTCACGTACGGTGACGGCGGTTTCCACAGCCAGTTCTGTCTGGGCCAGCGCATGCACCAAGGCATGCGGATCGGCGTCACCTGTCATGGCTGCCTGTGCTGTTGCTTCGCCTTCTTGCAAAGTGGCAGCAAAATCCCGAGCCAGGTTTATTGCGGTTTCACCCACACCCGCCACTTCGGCCTTTGGCTCGGTGGCGGGGCGGCTTGCTGCGTATTTTTGCACAGCATTCAGGGAACTGATTTCCATTCTGGAACTCCTCTTTCTGCCGATTTTATCGGCGTAGCAATTCAAGCAGACTGGACGACATTTGCCGTGCCTGATCGAACATTTTCAAATTGGCTTCGTAACTGCGTTGCGCTTCACGCGCGTCGGCGATTTCAATCACAAGGCTCACGTTTGACCCTTCATAGTGACCCGTATCATCAGCCAGCGGATGGCTGGGGTCATACATCTGAGTCAGTGTAGATTTGTCCAAGCGCACGCGCCCGGTTTCCACATGGCCAACATTCCCTGAGCCACCGAATTCGGTTTCAAAGCTCACGGTTTTGCGGCGGTATCCCGGCGTGTCGGTGTTGGCGATGTTTTCTGAGACATGACGCAACCGTTGCGCCTGGGCCTTCAACCCGCTTGCCGAGACAGAAAGTGCGTTCTGAAAATCACTCATCTATCCATCCTCACCCACGGCCCAGCGATGTGCGCAACAAGCCCATTGAGGATTTGTAGATCGCCAATGCACGGTCGTGCTGTCGCTTGGCGTCCACTGCGTGGAGCATTTCAAGTTCAAGCGAAACCGAATTTCCGTTCGGATTATGTTCACCTTCACGGGTGAACATGCTGGCCTCAAACTGGCTGCTTTGCGCAGCAAGATGAGAGGCACGGGTGGCCCGCAGATCAGGCCCGGTGGATGTGGCGCTGACAACTTCGGAAAATGGTTTGATATCACGCGCTGAATAATCGGGCGTATCGGCGTTTGCCATATTCTGCGCCAGGATAGTCTGGCGCTCTCCCGCATGCACGGCCATGGCATGGGCGGTGCGAAATATGCTGAGTGTTTCGAACATCGGGGCTTCTCCCTCGGTGGATTTCAATCAAGGTTTAACCCTGATTCCTTTAGAAATTGTTTTCAGAAGTTTTATGGAGAGTTCGATGATCAATTCAGACATGGCCAACCTTCAAGCCGAGATAGCGACGTTATCACCTGTGCGCGTCGTTGGGCGTGTATGTGCGGTGCAGGGGGCGACGCTGCGCATCAGCGGGGTGTCGCACGAGGCGCAATTGGGTGACAGGCTGCGCGTCTTGCGCCGTTCAGGTGATGCCCTGTTGGGTGAGGTTTTGCAGATAGATGAATCATCTGTCCTGATGTTGCCGGACGAATCGCCTCAAGGTGTCGCTTTGGGGGATCGGGCTGCGCTGTCCGGGGCCTGTTCCATCGCCCCGTCAGATAGTTGGATTGGCCGAATTGTGGATCCGTTTGGCGCGCCGATAGATGGCCTTCCTTTGATGCGAGGTGCTGTGCCCCGCCCTCTTAGGGCGGATCCTCCAGCGCCAGCACAGCGGCGTTCCTTGGGTGCGCGCCTGGGCACCGGTATGGCTGCGTTCAACACGTTATTGCCAGTTGTCCAAGGGCAACGCATCGGTCTTTTCGCAGGGTCGGGTGTGGGCAAGTCCAGCTTGCTTGGGCATCTCGGGCGTCACATGCAGGCTGATGTGGTAGTTTTTGCCCTGATCGGTGAGCGCGGTCGTGAACTGCGTGATTTTGTGGATCATGTGCTGGGCCCCGCCGGGATGCAGCGCTCTGTCATCGTGGCGGCAACGTCAGATCAATCTCCTTTGGTGCGCCGCCG
>DFBW01000278.1:2860-8805 GCA_002366775.1 Roseovarius sp. UBA3070
TGGCTGATTCGATCACCCGCTTTGCCGAAGCCCACCGCGAAGTCGCAACCGCCGCAGGCGAAATGCCCGCTCTGCGCGGCTTTCCTGCCTCAACAGCCCACACAATAATGTCCCTATGTGAACGTGCAGGCCCCGGAGAGTTGGGGCAGGGTGATATCACTGCGATCTTCTCGGTTCTGGTTGCAGGATCAGACATGGATGAGCCGGTGGCAGACATCCTGCGTGGTGTGCTGGACGGTCATGTTGTGTTGGATAGAGCGATTGCTGAACGCGGGCGATACCCGGCGGTGGATTTATTGCGCTCTGTCTCGCGTAGTTTGCCGGGTGCTGCCAGTGAAAATGAAAACAAATTGATTCAAAAAGCGCGCACATTGTTGGGTGCTTACGCGCGCTCGGAAACCATGGTCAAAGCCGGGTTATATGCCGATGGCACAGATCCTGAATTGGATCTGGCGATCCGGGTCTGGCCGGAATTGGATGCGTTTTTGGCCGAATCCGAATCGATCTCAGTGCAAAACAGCTTTGATCGGCTGTCACTGATCCTCAGACGCGCGGGAAACACTGGCAAAATGGTAGCTCGGTCGCCAGAAACGGCCACAGCGCATGGGTAGATGTTACTAAACCAGGAAGGATATTGCAGGCGATGTGATTGGATTGCCGTTCAAATCATCTGAAGTTGGAGGCAGATTGCAACAGGGTAAGAGCAATGGAATTGCTGCTCATGGAACTACCTGTGCTGATTTGATCCATGAGCAAAAACCGCTCAATCAACTTATCCAGTTTTTCAGGGTCGGCCAGATCATCAATGGAGGTTAACCCAAGTTGACTGCTGGCGCGATCCTGAAACTCAACCAACTGTCGATCCAGATCAAGCTGGCCAAACCCGGGTGGAAACCCAAGCACTGTTTCAAGGACTTTGCGCAGAGGTCCGGTGCCCATAATGCCAAACCATTTGGCATCTTCGCTATCGCCTTCCAGGGCAATAACTGGCAGTTCGCGCTTTGCATTCAGGGCCAGGCGCAAGGCTTGTTCCTGATCGCCAACTGCTACTTCGAACGATCGCGCCCGAAACTGATCGACGATCTCTTTGCCAAAGCCGCTTTGGGTGGTTCGTGGGCCCAGCAAGCGGTCAAACCCAAATGCCTCGGCCAGATCTTTGTATCGCTCATCTGTCAGTTTGTTGGCAAGCGCATCATCATCTACGGTGCCTTCGCTCAGGATTTTTTCAATCAGGGCGCGGCTATTGATGTCTTCTTCCAAACCAAACGCACCCAATGCGACACGCAACAGGCGGCGGTCTGAAACCAGCTCCTCGGCTGTGCTTATATTGCCGATGTTTTGTTCAAAATAATCGGTGTCGCGGGTGAGTTCCGGAGATTTGTTAAACACCTCCGTTTGACGCTCCATCGTTGCGTTTAGAAATACCCAGCCGGTCAGGCCAGATGCAGGTATAATAGGCTGGAACATTATTGCACGCTGTGCGCCATCAGGCGATCCTCTCGCGGCAACAGCGCGCGTAGGGACTTAAGGCATTGGTAATACTGTTCTCCCAACAACGCCTCAGTTGCACGGGTCAAATGAGTATGGCTGTCGTGGTCTGTAAAGACCTGGCTAAGCCCTTCGATATTTCGCAGCAATTGCTGTCTGGAATCTTCGGGGGTGGCGTCACCTGAGAGCACCAGTTGCATAGCGTAACACACCCGTCGAACAGGGGTAGTTGCCTCTTCCGGATGGATCGCATCGCGCAGGCGCAAAATATTTGCATCCGGTGTCATGATCGACAGGCGTGACCGCCGGTCACCGTTTTCAATGACTGCGCCATTGACCAAAACACGTTCTTTTGGGCCCAGTTTCAAAACAAGTCCGCTCATGTCTTGGTGCTCCTGTCGCGCAATCCGCCCATGATGGCGGTGTTGATTTCAACCAGCGCGCTGGCCGAGGCCTTGCGCATCAGCACCTTGCTGCTGTGCTGGCGCGTGAATTCTGCCAAATACACAATGCGTGCGCGCAGTATTTCCGGCAATCCATTGTTGTCCCCGATCACATCGGAGGCGAGCAATGTCCACAAACGACGGTTGTCGTGGATGGCAGAAGCCAGAGCGGCAACATCTGTTGCAGCTGCGGTTTTTAACCGGTGAGTGACGCGCGCAAAGGCTTCGTATTCTGCGCCGCGATGGGTGCGAATGGATTGGGTATTGCTGCCATATGCCTGTCTTGCCTGTAGAAGAGCATCCACGACAATTTCCTTCCGAGTTATTATGGAAAATCAGTGGGTACGAGGGCGCCAATCGGGCGCCCTCGTGATAGATTTAACCTCGGAACAGAGACAAGATGTTCTGCGGGCCTTGGTTGGCAATCGACAGCGATTGCGTGGCCAGTTGTTGCTGAACCTGCAATGCTTGAAGACGGGCCGAGGCCTCTTCCATATCGGCATCTACCAGGGTGCCGATACCCGACACCATCGCGTCTGTCAGTTTCCCGACAAACTCGTTCTGGCTGGAAATCCGGCCGACCGAAGCACCCAAAGCTGCGGCACCATCAATCGCGGTTTGCAGAAAGGTCTCGATTTCGCCCAGGGCGGTGGCCGCCGTGGTTGTATCGGTGATCGCGGTCAAATCCGCGACCAGATCGACATCGGTTTCAAAATCCGCCGTGTCGACATCGATGGTGGAAGCTGTCGGCGCAGCGGCGCCCACACGGTCAAGCGAGGACAAGATCGACATAGACGTGGCCCCATTGCCATCCACATCCGCGGCGAGCAAGTTGGCCCCGTTGAACTGTGCAGCCCCGATGATCGACGCCACCTGAGCGGCGCGTTCGTCAATGTCGGCCTGGATCTTGGCATGGTCGACATTCTCGGATTGTGCCGAGACGACCAAACCTTTGATATCCTGAAGCACGCTCACCACCTGTTCTGCCGCAGCCGAGGCTACAGCGACGGTGCTTTCACCCAGTGACAGGGCGTCCGAGATGGCCTTAAAGCCACGCACATCCGAATCCATCGTCTTGGAAATCGCCCAGATAGCTGAATTGTCTTTGGCTGATCCGATTGATTTCCCGGTCGAGATCGCCTCCTGGGTTTTGGCCAGGCTCGTATTGACTGATTTCAGAGTTTGCAGTGCCACCATGGCACTGGAGTTCGTCAGAATGCTGGACATAGCATTTTCCTTTAGCTTAGACGCTTTTGCGCCTGTTACACGTCCCGCCCCCACTCGGGTGACGGCCTAAGCTGTCTTTCTGACCTATGCGGAAGGTGTTGCACGCTCCGCGCCACCCGGTGTCGGATGCACCATCAGAATGCTCTGGCAAATGCTAAAGGAGTACTAAGCCGGGTCAGTGAACTGCCCGGCATTTAAAACAAATCGTCAGGCGCGTTTCTCAACCCGATGTTCAACTTCACCTTGGATGGTCTGCTTCTGGCCGGTCTCGTCATACGTCTCAAGTGTACGCCGGATGCGGCGCAAAGCGGCCAGCCGCGCTGCGACCTTGCGGATACCTTGTAGTGCACCGTCCAGCAGGGCCTGATTGCGCACGACCTTGCCCTGCAGCGCAGCAAGGTCAGTGTGAAGCTCTGGTTCCAGTGCGTTCAAAGCGTCGATAAGCTGCTCTTTCTCGTCTGCGATCTCGGCCATGATGCTCAATTTGCCTTGCAACAGAGTATCACGTTCTTTTTCCAGAAGTTCATCCAGACGATCAATCAGATTTTGTGGATTGGGGTCACTCATTTTTCTTTCTCCATCATCGCGTTGTAGAAGGTTTCAGCCAAGCCAATTCCGCCGCTTTGCACCAGCGCATCCGCGAGGGCCTGTCTGTGAAACGATGCAAACTGATCTTCTCCCACTCCGCCGTTCAGGCTGTTGGATTGGGTGCCCAGACCGGCGGACTTCAACATTTCAGCCAGAAATGTCGCCTCCAGCTTTTCTGCCGCTTCGCGTGCCGTTGGGCTGGGTGTGATGCGGGCGTGGACCCGGTTTGGGGCTTTGGTTTGGGGAATTAGTAAAAGATCAGTCACCGAAATACCTCGAATTGCAGAAACTCTGTTGGGTGTCGGGTGTCATTTGACCGCAAATCGGTAAAGAAGCAGTAACCAGCTTTTGGCATTGTGCCCCCAACGGAAGAATTCCTGGAGGCCGAGATGCAACATTTGTCTATGACACACACCATTGCCGCCATAGCGGGCAAGGCGCAGGCACAAAATCTACCCGTCGAATCGGGCGAGGTATCCGCAGAAACACCCAAAGCCAAATTTGCTGAATTTCTTTGGCCAGAGAGGTCAGATCAGGATGAGCAGGCCACGAATGCCCCAGTATTAGAGGAAGAGGGCCCGTCGACAGTAAGCCCTGATGAGGCCACTGATACCGCTGTGCTGGGTGATGTCGACATATCAACGACGTCTGCTTTGCCTGCGGAAACGCATGATTCCAGCGATGATGCCGCGTCTGACGATATATTCTTGACGCGCCATCAGCAGCGCGCTGTGCCAGCACCGCCTGCTGCAACGGCGCAAGCCACCGGTCCCCTCCCAAGTACATCCGTGAACAATCAACCGAACACGCCCGAGGACGCCCGATCATTCAATAACGCCACACACCCGGATACAGAGCCATCCAACCCGGCCTTGAGGGAAATGGCTGCTCTTCCAGGTAAGGCTCGTGGTTCCGCGGATATGGCGACAACACCTGCTTTGCCAGATGGGGGTGGCGCCAAATCCAAAGACACATTCGCTGATCAAGACCTCAAGGCGGAGCGCGCCCAGCAGGCTTTGGGGCAAACCGGTGATCGGGCAATTCAACCCAATCCTGACCCCCTGATGACGGCCGCTTCAAAAGAACCACTGGCAAGCCTGCCGACTCCAAAGGTCGATCTGGCGCGCACAACAGGTGATACTCAAAGTGCGTCGAAAGCTAGGCCTGCTTCGGGAATTGACGCTGTTGAATCGTCGCTTCGTGGCACTATGGCCCAATCACCTCAACCCAAACTTGAAACTCCTGGGGTTGTGGCCGCTCAGACCTCCAGCACGCACGTTGCAATAAATACGCATGCCTTGGTTGAGAGAGCAGCCCAATCCCAGGCAGGCGGGCGAATGGGCAAGGCCGAAACTTCGCGCATTGAAAAGCCAAACCCGGACGTGACATCGCAACCGATGGCGCCTGTGCGACCCTCCTTACGTCAGATGGCACCGATGAATCTACCGCCTGCGACTGCGGCACCTGTGAATACCGATCCGAACGTTGAGCGCTTTCCTGTCGAAGCATCGCCCATTTCCGATCTGCGCCTGACTGGCGAACCAGGTACCTTGCGGGCCACCCCAGACAACCCGATGACCCGCCCCGAACTGCCGCGCCATATGGCCATGCAACTGGCTGATGCCGCACAACGAGGGGGTGCAGGGCGGCCCGTTGACCTGGTGTTGAACCCTGTCGAATTGGGGCGTGTCAAGATCAGCCTGCAAACGACAGATGGGACTGTGGTGGTGCAAGTTTCGGCTGAGCGACCCGAAACACTGGACCTGATGCGCCGCAATGCTGAGGTGCTGGCTCAGGAGTTCCACAATATCGGCTATGGCGAGGCGCAGTTTTCATTCTCGCAACAAAACTCCGGCGATGCAGACCCGGATCAAAACTCTGATCAGGCCTCCGGTCGTTCTGCAACTTCAGACGGCATGACCGGGTCTGAGCTGCCTGAGGCCCCAACTCTTACATCAATCATTACTGACCGCGTCGATATTCGCGTCTGAAGGAGAACAAAATGGACATCGGATCAACTACTCAGAACACCGGCCTGAATTCACAGCATACCGCTGGCAGTAATCAAGGGGCAACCGCGATCAGCTCTGACTTTGAAACTTTTATCAAAATGCTGACCGTACAGATGGAAAATCAGGATCCGCTCAATCCTGTGGATGGATCTGACTTTGCGGTGCAGCTTGCCACCTTCTCGAACGT
>DFBW01000278.1:8934-10412 GCA_002366775.1 Roseovarius sp. UBA3070
AGTACGGAACCGAGGTTGCCCGTCAATCGGTGACCCTGCAATCGGGTGAGTTCGACTGGGCCGGTGTAGACGATCAAGGCAACCCGTTGCCCTATGGTACTTATGAAATCAGCGTTGAATCCTTCACAGCAGATGAACTCACCGCAACGCAACCGGTTGAGGTGCACGCGATTATCGTAGAAGCGCGCAATGATTACGGCGCGCCTGCTTTGTTGATGAGTAGTGGCCAGACCGTGTCAGCATCCCAGATCCTTGGGTTGAGCGACCCATCTCTGTAAGCCTTGGGACCCAACGGCGGCTTGCCAGTTCTTGCCGCCTGAACTAGCGTCGCGGCGATCTCTGTTGCATAGGTTGATCTGCGCGATGACGGCTGTACCTCCCGAAAATATCCAGCCACGTCTGGCACGCGCACTTGCCGATCGGGGCCTTGTGCCATCCAAAGCCATCTGGCAACCGCTGGCCGGAGGCCGCACCAATCTATCCTGGCGGATAGAGCATTCAACTGTGGCTCAGGTGGTTAAGCTCTATGCGCCAGCTGGGCAAAACCTCCTCTTTCCCAACGATCCCGCACAAGAGGCTGCGATTCTTCACCATCTGTCTGGCCGCAACCTTGCACCCGAAGTGATCTATGCAGGTGAAATCGCGCAACGCGCTGTGCTTATCTATCCTCATTTAGAAGGCGATCTATGGCAGTCAGATACAGCGCAGGTGGCGCGCCTGCTGCACCGCGTTCACAACCATGAGGTGCCAGGGGGATTGAGGCAAACACCCAACGGAAGCGCAACTCTGGTGCGCCAAACGCAACGCATTTTGGAAAATTGCCACTCGCCACAAGCTTTTGAGCTGGCACAAATGCAACCGTTGGGCGAAGTCGTTCCTTGTGCGCGGCGTGCCTTGCTGCATGGTGATCCGGTGCCGGGCAATATTGTCGTCACACCAGATGGCGCGCGCCTGATCGATTGGCAATGCCCTGCTGAGGGCGACCCATGCGAGGATATCGCGTTGTTTTTGTCGCCCGCAATGCAGATGGCGTATCGTGGCTCGGCGTTGGCAGCAGATGAGATTGAGCAGTTTTTGCACGCCTATCCTGAGACGGAAACTGCGCAACGTTATCTTGATCTGGCCCCGTGGTATCATTGGCGAATGGCCGCGTATTGCCTTTGGAAACACGAGCAAGGCCACCATCAGGACTATGCCTTCTCGCAGGTAGAGTCGGTTTATCTTGTTGCTCAGAAACAGTTCCTGGCGTGATTCCACGCCCAAAACTCTACCTCAACGGCATGTTTCCGCTAACTGTGTTCTAAGATACTTGTGGCATTGAAGCAAAAATTCTGGATATATATCAATTAAATCAATAGCTTGAGATGTCTGTGGCAAATTTACTAAACTGCACAGACTCGGGAAGTTGCAACAATAAACCGGGTTTTAAAGTTATTTTACTTATGCAATAGTCATTGAGATCCTATCTTATAAAGATC
>DFBW01000278.1:10439-11698 GCA_002366775.1 Roseovarius sp. UBA3070
CCTGCTCCTGTTGAAGACCCCTATATTGCCCCCGCAGTTCCTGCTTCTAGCAGTGGCAGCTTGGGTGGCGGTGCTGGTGCTGTGATTGCCGGTGTTGCCGCTGCTGCTCTGATTGCAGCCGCTGCTGGCGACAGTGATGACCCAGTTACTACTACTACCGGTTCTGGTTCTGCTCCTGTTACCAACTAGTCAGAGTTCGGGATTGCCCCGATCTGAAGTTATATGTTGACGTGAATGGAACGGCCCGATCATTTGGTGATTGGGCCGTTTCCCTTTTTGACTATGTATTTTCAACAGGTTGCAAATAGTGCAAATGTGGCGCGCAACAATCATATGTCGCAGGTGCAATGAAACCCAGCCAACAATGTTTCGAAATTAGTCACGCAGAGATTGAAGCACAGCCAGCCCATAGAAATCGCTTAGCCATTGCACCGATTGCACAATGCGGCCTTGCCCATCCACACGATAGATATTGCGAAAGCTGCGATCACCGTCCTGGCAATTTTCAGTCATCTCAACGGTCAAGCGATCAATCACACCCACCTGAACACGGCTTTGCCCGCCACGGGAGATGGTGCAATTGGCGCGCATCTCCACGATCTGATTTTCACCGTCCAGATACCGCTGGATACGCGTTGCATTGCCGGACGAGCGTGAAGACACGAGCGACAGAGTTTGAGACACGTCAGACGACATCAGATCATTGCGCAACCCGCGCGTTGCAGTGATCATACCATTGCGGGTGGTCACGCTGCGCCGGTCAGTGCCCTGGCTCCAGCTAGTCCAGGTACGATAAGGGCCATTGGTGGCGATCTGGCGTAACACGACATTGTTGTTGGTCTTCTCAAATGTCACCAGGGCCAGTGGGCCTTCCAGAACATTCAGCGCTTCATTCACAGCGGCCTGCACCTGTGCGGGATCATCCACCACTTGTGATGGCTTGGACCCAACAGCGGCTTTGGCCACGGTCAGGGCATTCACATCCTTGTGCCCGTTGCTACACGCAGCCATGCCAAGGCCCGCCAAAAGGGCGGCTGTCAGGGTTAGGGATCTTTTCACGCTCATCTCCAGAACTTGCCCCAGCTTTCCGCAATTTCGGGTTGATGCGAGCCGCGGATAGAACCGTACAAACGCCCCTGAACTGAAAGGCGCGCGCCACCATCACGCGTGATCGGCTTTAGCACCATGCTGGTTTTCTTCTTTGTTGGTGTGCCCACAGCCCATGAAAGCGGAATCGTCAGGCTGATACCCTTGTCAAA
>DFBW01000249.1:0-791 GCA_002366775.1 Roseovarius sp. UBA3070
CCGCTTGCCCAAGCCTGGGCTAGGGTTGAAGCCGCCAATTTGATGGTGATGCATGCGGCGGTTCTTTATGAGTCAGGCGAGCCATGTGGCGTTGAGGCGAATGCCGCAAAGCTGCTGGCAGCCGAAGCTGCGGTAGAGGCGACGCAGACGGCGCAGATGACGTTTGGAGGGTTCGGCTACGCCAAGGAATATCATGTTGAGCGGCTGGTCCGCGAGGCGTTATTATTCCACATCGTGCCGGTGACGCCGCATATGTTAATGTCGTTTATCGCTGAAAAGGCACTTGGACTGCCAAAATCCTACTGAAAGGATCCTCTATGAAAGACGTATTACGCACCACCGGATTCTACTTTGATGAGATCGAGATTGGGGCCCGCTTCAAAACCCGCAGCCGCACGGTGACCGAGGCCGATCTTGTTGGTTTTTGTAACCTGACATGGATGACGGAATCACTGTTCACCGATATCGAACACGCCAGCGATGGTGCTGGCGCTCATGGGCGGGTGATTCCTGGGGTCATGGTTTATGCCATGGCCGAAGGGCTGTTGACGCACACGATGGAGGGCACGGGGCTTGCATTTCTTCATGCGGATTTCACCGTTAAAGGGCCTACTTTTGTCGGCGACACAATCCACATTGAAGTCGAAATTATCGAGGCGCGTCAGACATCTAAGCCGGGCCGTGGCTTGGTGCGCAGCCGAAACCGAGTGTTGAAATCGGATGGCAGCGAGTGTATCGTCTATGAGCCGCTGCGAATGCTGCGTCAGCACAACCCAGATAAAAAATAAGCG
>DFBW01000249.1:857-3024 GCA_002366775.1 Roseovarius sp. UBA3070
ACTGTCTTTGCTCCGGGCATCTTTGACGGCCAGACGGTTGTCGTAACGGGTGCCGGTGGCGGCCTTGGCTTGGCTATCGCGTCATTGTTTGCGCGCTTGGGTGCAAATTTGGCGATCTGCGGTCGCAACCCTGAGAAACTGGAAAGTGCTGCGGAGTTCCTTCGCACGTTTGGCGGCGATGTGCTGGCACAGCAAATGACAATCCGTGATCCTGAACAGGCCGCCGCCTTCGTGGACGCCGTTCATGAACGGTTCGGTCGGCTTGATGTTCTGGTCAACAACGCGGGTGGCCAGTTTCCGCAGCCGGCACTGGAGTATTCCGTAAAGGGCTGGAACGCGGTGATCGACACCAACCTGAACGGCACCTGGTGGATGATGCAGTCAGCGGCGAAGAAATGGGTCGAAAACGGGACCAGCGGTAATGTCGTCAGCATCGTCGCCGATGTCTGGCGCGGAATGCCCGGCATCGCCCATACCGCAGCAGCGCGCGCCGGGGTGATATACTTGTCCAAATCGGTCGCGGTTGAATGGGCGCCACATGGCATCCGTGTCAATTGTGTGGCGCCGGGATGTTGTGAAAGCACGGGGTTTGGAAATTACCCACCCGAGGGGTCTGCCACGTTCAAGGAATCCAACCCCATGCGCCGAGCGGGCGATGAATGGGATGTTGCCGAGGGGGTTGTTTATATGGCTGCGCCGTCGGGCAAGTTTGTGACAGGTGAGGTGCTGAACGTCGATGGCGGGCAGCAGATGTGGGGGGATCCCTGGCCGACGGGGCGTCCTGATTACTTCAGGATCGACTAAGGGAAAATTGTAGCATGTGGAGAGAAGTTCTTCTGGGAGGCGTGCACGGATGAAAAGACTTAATACATCAGGCAACGATCAGGTGCCGGTTTTGGAATGCACAGGCGTAGAGCGGCGTTTCGGCGGACTCGTCGCTGTGACGGGTGTGGATCTGAAGCTTGAGAAGGGCGAAATCTTCGGTCTTGTCGGCCCCAACGGCAGTGGGAAGACGACACTTACCAACGCGATTACCGGGTTTTACCCGCCACAAAAGGGCAAGATCCTGTTGGGCGGTAAGGATATCACCGGAACCGCGCCGCATAAGGTTGCAGGCATGGGGGTTGCGCGGACCTTCCAAAACCTTGCGCTTTTTAACGGAATGAGCGTGCTCGACAATATTCTGCTGGGGCGTCACATCCATATGAACCCGGGTGTGATCCGCACGGCGCTGTACTGGTGGTTGGCGCGGCCCCAGGAAATTGCCAACCGCGAAGTCGTGGAAGAAGTCATCGACTTTCTTCAACTGGAGAGCATCCGTCACGAGTTGGTCGATGGTATCCCTATCGGATTGAAAAAACGGGTGGAACTGGCCCGTGCCTTGGTGGCCGAGCCGCATCTTCTGATCCTGGATGAACCGATGGCCGGGATGAACCAGGAAGAAAAGGAATACATGGCCCGGTTCATACTGGATGCCCGCGCCGAGCGCGGTGTCAGTGTTCTGCTGATCGAACATCATATGGACGTGATCACCGGGATCTGTGATCGGATGCTGGCGCTGAATTACGGCGAAATGATCGCCAGCGGCATCCCGCGCGAAGTCATCAAAGACCCACGCGTGATTGAGGCTTATATTGGAGGCGCACATGGCGAATAATCCTTCATCCGCTGTATCAACGGGCGCATCAAACGCCGGTGACGATACGATTGCGCGCCTGCTAATGCGCAATGCGGCCGAACATGGCAGCGAAATCGCCATGCGCGAGAAAGATCGCGGCATTTGGACAGAAATGACCTGGGCGGACTATGCCGAAGAGGTTCTGTGCTGTGCTGCTGGTTTTGTGGCATTGGGGGTCAAGCCCGGCGATGCCGTCATCATTCTGGGTGACAACCGCATCAGGCTGTATGCCGGGATGACCGCGATGTCGATGCTGCGCGCCTATGCGATGCCGGCCTATCCGGGCGCGACGCTTGATGAATTAAAGCACTTCTTTGGCGAGGCCAAAGTTGTTGCTGCCCTGGTCGAGGATCAGGAGCAGGTCGACAAGATTCTTGAGCTGCGCGAGGCTGGAACGTCGGTGGCCTCAATTGTTTACGACGAGGCGCGCGGGCTGAATCTTTATGATGCGCCTGGCCTTCAGTCCTGGGAGAGCCTGCTGGAAGCAGG
>DFBW01000249.1:3103-3868 GCA_002366775.1 Roseovarius sp. UBA3070
GTACTGTCGGGTGCGCGCAATGCCTATACCGGCGGTGCGTTTGGCTATGGCGAGGAGGTCCTTGCCTATCTGCCAATGGCCTGGGTCGGAGACTTTGCGCTGACGGTGGCGGCGGCGATTGCGTTCCGCTTTACTGTCAGTGTGCCAGAGCGCCAGGAAACCGTGCAGCGCGATCTGCGCGAAATTGCACCCAGCCTGTATCTTGCTGCACCGCGCAGCTGGGATCACATGTTGACCGCCATTCAGGTGGGCATGGAAAACTCAACCCCGCTAAAGAAATGGCTGTATCACTTCTTCATGGACAGGGCTGTCGCGGCCGAGCAGCGCAAGCTGAACGGCGGTACTGGCGGACCTCTTGAATGGCTGGGGCGTCTGGTCGGAGAAAAGATCATATTCGGACCGATCAAGGACCAGTTCGGCTTGATCCATCTGAAACGCGCCTTCACCGGCGGAGAAGCCATCGGCGAGGATACCTTTATCTTCTACCGCGCCCTCGGCATCAAATTGCGCCAGTTCTACGGCCAGACCGAAAACAGTGCTTTCAACGCGATTCAGACCCCCGGTGAGGTCAAATTGCACACCGTCGGCAAACCCTTGCCAGGTGTTGAAGTGAAAATTGCCGACGACGGCGAAATCCTGATGAAGGCGGACAGCGTTTTCGAAGGATACTACAAAAACGAAGCGGCCACAGCCGAGGCGTTGCAGGATGGATGGTTGCACACTGGTGATGCCGGCTATCTGGAAGATGACGGTCATCTTGTTGTT
>DFBW01000271.1:0-4924 GCA_002366775.1 Roseovarius sp. UBA3070
AAGGTCTCGATTGATTTCAATCACACCGAGGAAAGCTCGATCTTTGCCCCAGAGCAAACCAAAGTGATTGGCGGGCGTCTGGTGCGTGTCCTTGCGTGGTATGACAATGAATGGGGGTTCTCTGTGCGTATGGCCGATGTGGCCGTTGCCATGGGAAAGCTGGGCTAAGAGCTTACCATCAATACGCTAAATAGCCCTCGGCGCGTTTCGTACCGGGGGCTTTTTTGCGCCGTTTGCATAGGCCCATCCACATGACCCTTGGGTAAATGTGACCAAGTTTGTCAAACAGTGCGAAGGTGCACGCCACCTGAATCTCAGGTGATCCCTCAGCCCAATGGCCTGGCCCCACCACTTGCACCGCGCGCATCGCTCGGGCATACCCGGACGGGATCGTTTTACAAAGTGGCCATTCAGATGACCAATAGACTTGCCCTCGTTCTTGGCTTGGTGCTCCTAATCTTACTGGCGTTGGACGCCTTTTTTGCCGATTGGGCCAACAGCATTTATTTGGGGCGTAAACTTGTGGATCTGATCGAATATCTGGCCTTCTGGCGTTGACGCCCCTGCCCCGCGCGCCTTTACTGGCCGGGCAATCAGGGGGCAATCAGGGGGCAAAGATCATGACACTGAACATCGCCATCAACGGGTTTGGCCGCATTGGCCGCAACGTGCTGCGGGCGATCATTGAATCGGGGCGCTCCGATCTTAAGGTGATCGCCATCAATGATCTGGCCCCGCTTGAGACCAACGCGCATCTGTTTGAATACGACACCAACCATGGCCGGTTTCCCGGCACTGTGGTGCTGGGTAAAGATTCGCTGGATGTGGGCCGTGGGCCAATCCGCGTGAGCGCCATCCGTGACCCGCAGGAATTGCCCTGGGGGGACGTGGATATCGTCATGGAATGCACCGGGGTCTTTCGCCACCGCGACAAAGCTCTTTTGCATCTTAAAAACGGCAGCAAAAAAGTGCTGGTCTCGGCCCCCTCCAAGGGCGCTGATCGCACGGTTGTTTTTGGCGTCAATCACGACACTTTGACCGCGGATGACGTGATCGTTTCTAACGCCTCATGTACTACAAACTGCCTGTCACCTGTCGCTCAGGTTCTGCACCGGGCCATCGGCATCACCCGTGGATTCATGACCACGGTGCACAGCTATACCGCCACCCAACCAACGCTGGATACCGCACGCAAAGACCTGTACCGCAGCCGGGCCGCAGCAGAAAACATCGTGCCCACAACCACAGGTGCCGCCGCTGCGGTGGGGCTGGTTTTGCCCGAACTGGCAGGTCGCCTTGATGGTATGGCGGTGCGTGTGCCCACGCCCAATGTCAGCATGATTGACCTCACCTTTCAGGCAGCCCGTGAAACCACAGTGGACGACATCAACACCGCCATTGCCACAGCCGCCCGAGGCCCCCTCAACGGTATCCTAGATATCACCGAGCGCGAATTGGTCAGCTCAGACTTTCGCCACAACCCGCATTCGGCCATATTTGCCACCGATCAGACCCGCGTTCTGGATGGCACCATGTGCCGGGTGCTGGCCTGGTATGACAATGAATGGGGGTTCTCCAACCGCATGGCCGACACGGCGGTGGCCATGGGGAAGGCGCGCGCCTAACTCAGCTTTGCTTTCAGCGCTGTATTCACTGGCGGTGTCACAAATTTTGACACATCGCCATCCAATCGCGCAATTTCCTTAACCAGTTTACTGGCGATCGCCTGATGTGCAGCATCCGCCATCAAAAACACGGTTTCAACTGAATCATCCAAAGCGCGATTCATACCAACCATTTGAAATTCATACTCAAAATCCGCCACAGCACGCAATCCGCGCACAATGATCTGTGCCCCGACATCATGGGCACAATTGATCAGCAGGTTCTCAAACGGATGCACCACGATTTCGATACCGGTCTGCTTACTCAGCTTGGCACATTCCGCTTCGATCATCGCCACCCGCTCTTCCAGCGTAAACAGCGGGCCCTTGTCGCGGTTGATCGCCACGCCAATCACCAACCTGTCCACCAATGCTGATGTACGTCGGATAATATCAATATGCCCCAAAGTAATTGGGTCAAACGTACCTGGATAAAGACCAATCCGCATCTGGGGCGCTCCTTCAAATGATCGGGCAAACTATCTGGCCGAAAGCAACACCACTGCATGACGAATTGCAAGGGCTTAGAACGTCGCGGCACGCCCCTTCTTCTTGCCAAAAATATCCTCGCCGAAGGCATTGCCGCGCTCACAGCCCCAACCACCTTCATTTCATAGCATTACCGATGCCACAGCCCCGAGGAGGAAGACGCAAGGATGACGACGAGACATAAAGCGTGCGCAGCACTCAATCAGATCAAGCCGCGTTCAGTGGCCCATAATCATGCCCTCAAGGGCAGATTTCTCCATCGACAACTCCTGCAGGCGCGCCTTTACCACATCTCCAATGGTCACAATGCCAACCAATTTGCCATCATCCACCACTGGCATGTGGCGAAACCGGCCATCGGTCATGCGCGATAACACCGCATCCGATGTATCCTGCCGATTGCAGCAAACCGGGTTTCGGGTCATGAGGTCTGACACTTTATCATCCATGCAAGTCGCCCCGCGCATCGCCAGGGATCGCACAATATCGCGCTCAGACAAAATGCCGTTTGGCTTTTCCCCATCCGAGGAAACAACAACGCCGCCGATCCGCCTCTCTGCCAGAATTTGCGCGGCATCCGACACCAAAGTGTCCGGTTTGACCGTGATCACCCCGTCGCCATCTTTGGCCTTCAGGATCTGTTGCACCAGCATGGCATATCTCCCTCATAATTTTGCGTGTACTCTCAGCGTCGGTCAGATGCCCCGTTCTGTCAAGTCAACGCCTCCAGCCGTGTCACTTCGGCACGCATCCCCTCAACCAACGCGGCGGCAAACCGGTTTTGCCGTTCCAACCGGCGATCATCGGCGTGGCGCACCAGGTAAAAACTGCGGGTCAGGCTCACCTCAGCCGTTAAAATTTTGCGCAAGCCCGTCACTGCGGGCAACGCAAAATCATGCACCACACCAATGCCGGCCCCTTGGCGGACCCAGTTGATTTGCACCGAAACCGAATTTGACGCCAAATCCACATCCGTCAGGCCGGTTTCGCGCAGGTAATCCAATTCCTTGTCAAAAATCATGTCCTGAATATAGCCAATAATCTTGTGGGATTTCAGATCAGTTACGCGCTCAATTGGTGCGTGTTGGCGCAGATACGCCTCGGCACCGGCCAGGTGCAGCTTGTAATCACATATCCTTTGCACGCTCAGCCGCCCGGCATTGGGAGGGCTGACAGCCACCACCATATCCGCCTCGCGCCGGGTCAGGTTGACCACGCGTGGCAGGGCCAATATCTGGATTTCCAGATCAGGGTTCTGAGCCGCAATCTTGGCGCAGACCTGCGGCAGCAAATAGTTGGCCGATCCGTCCGGCGCGCCAATGCGGATTTGTCCGGTCAAGCCACCCGACGTGCCGCCGATCTCATCTGCAGCTTCGGTCATTGCCTGTTCCACCCTCTCGGCATGGCCCATCAGGCGTTGGCCTGCGTCTGTCAGCGCATATCCCGTGGGGGATTTACCAAAAAACGCAGTGCCATAGGCATCCTCCAGTCGTGCAATACGCCGCCCCACTGTGGCCGGATCGACCTTCAGGATACGCCCCGCACCAGACAGGCTTTCGGCGCGGGCCACAGCTAAAAACACTTTCAAATCATCCCATTGCGCATCCATTTGTGATCCTTTGCATTTTTGCATGACCCTTTTGGAATATTGCCCCTTTTACAATCAAAATTGCAAGACTACCCTGTGCACAAATGCTTAGGGAGGATTCCATGCAAGAACTGACTCACTTTATTGACGGCGCCATGACCAAAGGCACATCGGGCCGTTTTTCTGACGTCTTCAACCCCGCCACTGGCGAAGTGCAGGCTAAATTGCCCATCGCAACCCCGGCCGAAACCAATGACGTGGTAGAGCGTGCCGCCAAAGCGCAACCCGCCTGGGGCGCCACCAACCCACAAAAACGTGCCCGCGTGATGATGGCCATGGTTGGCCTGATGCACCGCGACATGGACAAACTGGCCGAAGCACTGAGCCGCGAACACGGCAAGACCATCCCGGATGCCAAGGGCGATCTGCAACGCGGCTTGGAAGTGATCGAATATTGCATCGGTGCGCCACATCTGCTGAAGGGCGAATACACCGATGACGCAGGCCCCGGCATTGACCTTTATTCCATGCGTCAGCCTTTGGGCGTTGTGGCCTCGATCATGCCGTTCAACTTTCCGGCGATGATGCCTTTGTGGCATGTGGCCCCGGCCTTGGCCTGTGGCAACTCGGTTGTGCTCAAACCCTCCGAGCGTGACCCATCCGTGCCCTTGATGCTGGCGGAGCTATTTGTCGAGGCCGGCCTGCCCGCAGGCTGCTTCCAGGTGGTGAATGGTGACAAAGAAGCGGTTGATGCGCTGCTGGACCACGAAACCATTGCTGGTGTGTCCTTTGTCGGCTCCACCCCTATCGCGCAATATATCTATTCTCGGGCCACCGCGAACGGCAAGCGTGCACAGTGCTTTGGTGGCGCCAAGAACCATATGATCGTGATGCCTGATGCCGATCTGGATCAGGCTGCTGATGCGTTGATGGGTGCCGGATTTGGCGCGGCGGGCGAACGCTGCATGGCCATTTCCGTGGCTGTGCCTGTTGGCGATGAAACTGCCGATCGCCTGATCGAAAAACTGATACCTCGCATCGAAAAACTGCGTGTGGCCCCCTATACCGATGGCGACGACGTGGATTTTGGGCCTGTGGTCACAGCCGAAGCCAAAGCACGCATTCTGAAACTCATCGATTCAGGTGTTGAACAGGGTGCAAAACTGGTTGTGGACAACCGTGA
>DFBW01000271.1:4996-12731 GCA_002366775.1 Roseovarius sp. UBA3070
ATTTTCGGCCCTGTCTTGTCCACCGTGCGCGCCAAAACCTATGAAGAGGCGATTGGCCTGGCGATGGATCACGAATACGGCAATGGCACCGCGATCTATACCCGCGATGGTGACACGGCGCGTGATTTTGCCCACCGCATCAACATCGGCATGGTTGGCATCAACGTGCCCATCCCTGTGCCGCTGGCCTATCACACCTTTGGTGGTTGGAAAAAATCCATGTTCGGCGATCTGAACCAGCATGGGCCCGACAGCTTCAAGTTTTATTCGCGCACCAAGACCGTGACCGCGCGCTGGCCCTCAGGCATCAAAGAAGGTGGCGAGTTCAACTTCAAAGCGATGGACTAATGCAATCGCCCTGACCAACAAAAGCCCCGGATAATTTCCGGGGCTTTTTATTTTGTAACAATGGCTTATCCGGTCCTACCAGGCGAGCGTTTGCATCCCCTCGCGGAACAGCCAGCTTTCGATCAATGGCCAGTTGCCCATTTGCACACCGTCAATGTAATCGGCCTTGGTCAGCCCTGCGGCCTTGGAACAAGCCTTGCACATGATGACCGTTCCACCATCTGCGATAAAGGCCGCCAGCATATCCTGAACCGATTTGCCCGTCTCGGCCATCAGGCCGTGCACATGGCTGGCGCGCTTCTTGTCGGCTAGGTAAACGGCGCGCACGTTCAGCCAAATCGCTGTGTCATGCCCGTTTTTCAGTGATTTGCGATGTGCAAACATGATCGCCTTGGTTGCCGACCAAGTGTCATCGGTGGTCAGGTTCACAAACAGGCCCCTCTTGACCTCATCGGCATGCCCCATGATCGGCGTCAGCAGCAATGCCAGCATCAATACAGTCTTTTTCGTCCATCCAAACATCGTTTCTTTCCTTCCTTCATGTGTCCACGGCCAGCATAAAGATCATCGGCTTATTGCGCTTTGATCTGGGTCTAACACCGCGTCGAATTCCAACCTATGTGCAACCACCGCTTGCCAAAGCGGTGTTTTCTTGCTGGTATTGCCTGAAAAAGGGCACCTCATGGCCAACTCCACCCCTGATTTCACCATGGGCATCGAAGAGGAATACCTTCTGGTTGACCGCGATAGCCTGGCACTTGTCGAAGCGCCCGATGGGTTGATGGAGGCCTGCGCCGCCGAGCTGCCGGATCAGGTGACGCCGGAGTTTTTGAAGTGCCAGATCGAGATCGGCACCAAAGTTTGCCGCAACGTGGCCGAGGCCCGAGAGGACCTCAAACGCCTGCGGGCGTGTGTGTCAAAACATGCGGCCCGGTTGAACCTGGCCCCCATTGCCGCCTCATGTCACCCGTTTTCGGACTGGCGCGATCAGGCCCACACCCAAAAAGACCGCTACAATGCGCTGTCTTCCGATCTGGCTGGTGTGGTGCAACGCATGTTGATTTGCGGGATGCATGTGCATGTTGGCATCCAAGACCCCGATCTGCGCATCGATTTGATGAACCAGCTCAGCTACTTCCTGCCACATCTGCTGGCGCTCAGCTGTTCGTCACCCTACTGGCAGGGGCATGACACCGGATTGGCCAGCTATCGGCTGAGCGTTTTTGACAATCTGCCGCGCACTGGCCTGCCCCCTCGCATGGAAAACTTCAGCGAGTTTGAGCGCTCGGTGGGTGTGCTGACGGATTTGGGAGTTATTGAGGACAGCTCAAAAATCTGGTGGGATCTGCGCCCATCCTCCAAATTTCCAACGCTGGAAAGCCGCATCTGCGATGTGCAGCCCCGTTTGGAACACGCGCTGGCACTGGCCGCCCTGACCCAAGCCCTCACCCGAATGCTCTGGCGGTTGGCACAAAGCAATCAGCGTTGGCGTATCTACGACAGATTTCTTGTGGCCGAAAATCGCTGGCGGGCACAGCGCTATGGCACCACCAAGGGATTGATTGACTTTGGCCGCAGCAAAATCATGCCGTTTGAGGACCTGCTGAACGAGATCATCATCTTGATTGCCGATGATGCCGAGGCATTATCGAGTGTGGCCGAAATTGAAACCGCGAGCGAGATGATGGCCTCGCAGTCCAGCGCCGGGCGCCAACGTCAGGCCTATACGATTGCCCGTGAAAACGGCGGCGACCACACAGACGCCCTGCGCGCCGTCGTAAGCCATTTGATTGAGGAATATCACGCTGATCTCTAGGTGGCCTCCCCTTGTAAAACCCCTGTAAAAACTGATAACTAAACATATGTTCAATTCGGGCAGAGCATGAGGGGGGACACGATATGGATTTTGCGCTGAGCGAGGAACAAACCGCCATTTTTGATATGGCTTATGCCTTTGGCCAGGACACGATCGCGCCGCACGCGCGCGACTGGGAGGCCGCGGGCACCATTCCCAAAGACCTGTGGCCCCAAATTGGTGAATTGGGCTTTGGCGGGCTTTATGTCTCAGAGGCATCGGGCGGCTCGGGCCTCAGCCGGTTGGATGCGACATTGGTGTTTGAAGCACTTTCCATGGCCTGCCCCTCGGTTGCGGCGTTTTTGTCTATTCACAATATGTGCGCCAAAATGCTGGACATGTACGCATCTGACGCCATGAAGGCGCGGCTGCTTCCGGGTGCGGTATCAATGAACACGGTCTTGTCCTATTGCCTGACCGAACCGGGGTCCGGCTCGGATGCGGCGGCCCTGAAAACCCGCGCCCAGAGCACCGACACAGGCTATGTCCTGAATGGCACAAAGGCGTTCATCTCGGGCGGTGGGTATTCGGATGCCTATGTTGTGATGGTGCGCACCGGTGATGACACGCCCAAAGGCATCTCAACAGTCTATGTCGAGGATGGCACAGAGGGGCTGAGCTTTGGCGGGCTTGAGGATAAAATGGGCTGGCGCAGCCAACCTACCCGGCAAGTTCAATTCGACAATTGCAACATTTCCTCCGACAATATGGTAGGAGAAGAGGGTAAAGGTTTCAAATATGCGATGTCTGGCCTTGATGGCGGGCGGCTGAACATTTCGGCCTGTTCGCTGGGGGCCGCCCAAAGCGCCATGAACGCAACGCGCGCCTATATGGCCGAGCGCAAGGCATTTGGAAAACCCATCGACCAGTTTCAGGCGCTGCAATTTCGCCTCGCCGATATGGAGACCGAGATGCAAGCCGCGCGCACATTCCTGCGTCAGGCCGCCTGGAAAGTGGACACAGGCGCCCCTGATGCCACCAAGTTTTGCGCCATGGCAAAACGGCTGGTGACCGAAACTGGGTCGAACGTGGTAAACCAATGCCTGCAACTGCACGGCGGCTATGGCTATCTGGCGGATTACGGCATTGAAAAACTGGTTCGTGACCTGCGCGTGCATGAAATCCTTGAAGGCACGAATGAGGTCATGCGCCTGATCGTCGCCCGTCAGCTTTTGGCCGAATGATGAGCGATATCAACATCCGCATCGTGGGCTGCGCCGGGCGTATCACCCTGACCCGGCCCAAGGCTCTGAACGCGCTGAGCTATGACATGGCCACAGCGATCGAGGCCGCTTTGGCTGCCTGGGTCAACGATGATGCCGTAAAGCTGGTGATCATAGATGCGACCGGCGACAAAGCCTTTTGCGCAGGTGGCGACATTCAGCAGCTGTATGACACCGGTCGCGCAGGCGATTTCGCCTATGGTCAACGGTTCTGGCGCGATGAATACCGCCTGAACGCCATAATCGCCGCCTACCCCAAGCCCTATGTTGCCCTGATGCAAGGGTTCACCATGGGCGGCGGCGTTGGTATTTCGTGCCACGGATCACACCGCATCGTGTGCGAAAACAGCCAGATCGCCATGCCTGAGGTGGGTATCGGTTTGGTGCCTGATGTGGGCGGGTCATTGCTCCTTGCGCGCGCCCCTGGGCGCTTGGGTGAATACCTTGGTATCACCGCCGCGCGTATGGGCCCCGGAGATTCTATTTATTGTGGTTTTGCAGATACTTATGTCCCTCTTGAGGATTGGCCTGAGGTGATCCAGACGCTTGAAACCACAGGTGATCTCGGCGTGATATCTGCAATGGCAAAGGCGCCGCCAACCGGAACAACCCGAGGCATACAGCCACACTGTGATACACATTTTGGCGGCGAAACTCTGGCTGATATTCTCAGTTCCCTGGGCACCGACAGCGGAGATTTTGCCACTGAGACGCTGAAGAAACTCGGCCGCAATTCACCGCTCTCCATGGCCTGCGCCGTGGAGATAATCCACCGTTTACGCGGGCCCGGCGCAGATATCCAACAAGCGCTGGAATTGGAATACCGCTTCACGTTCCGCGCAATGGAACATGGTGACTTTCTGGAAGGTATCCGCGCCGCCGTGATCGACAAAGACCGCGCTCCCAATTGGCAACATACCCTTGATACGCCGCCCGCTTTGGCCGCAACCAAGATGCTTATGCCACTCGGGGAAGACTGCTTAACCTTTGATAAACAAGGAATTACATCATGAATATCGGCTTCATCGGACTGGGCAACATGGGTGGCCCAATGGCGACTAATCTGGCCAAGGGCGGCCATAACGTCACCGGATTTGACACTGCCGGCGTGACAATTGAGGGCGTGAGCAACGCCTCCAGCGCCGCAGAGGCCGCCACAGATCAGGATGTGGTCATCACCATGCTGCCCAACGGCAAAATCCTGCGGGCCGTGGCCGATCAGGTGGTTCCAGCCATGAAAGCCGGAGCTGTGTTGCTTGATTGCTCAACCGTTGATGTGGAAAGCGCGCGCGACGTGGCGACCCAAGCCGCTGCCGCTGGCCTTCTGGCCCTTGATGCACCGGTTTCCGGCGGCATTGGCGGTGCGACAGCTGGCACGCTCACCTTCATGGTTGGCGGCGATGATGCTGGCTTTAAGATTGCATCCGAACTCTTTGATATTATGGGCCAAAAGGCCGTTCACTGCGGCCCTTCTGGCAACGGTCAGGCCGCCAAAATCTGCAATAACATGATCCTTGGTGCCACCATGATCGTCACCTGCGAGGCCTTTGCGCTGGCCGATAAACTGGGTCTTGATCGCCAAGCAATGTTTGATGTCGTTTCCACCTCCTCGGGCTATAGCTGGTCCATGAATGCCTACTGCCCTGCCCCCGGTATTGGGCCACAATCGCCGGCAGACAATGAGTATCAACCGGGGTTCGCGGCCGAATTGATGCTCAAGGATCTGCGCTTGGCGCAGCAGGCCGCAGTGGCCGCCGATGCAGATACGCCTCTGGGCCAGGCTGCCGCCGAACTCTACGCGCAGTTTGTTGAACAGGAAGATGGTTTGGGCCAGGATTTCTCAGCGATGTTACCCCGGCTTGCTGCGCGCGGGCACAAGGGCTAGAAAATTCTGTTTTTAGTGCTGCGGGTGGCCCGCTATCGTGGCGTCACACAAGGCGAGGCAAAGCATGGCCAACCCCGATCGCAACGCTGTCATTTGGTACGCCGATGATGGCTATGACCCTGAAAAAAGGGATTAAACGGGCGCCGGGTGGCTGGTGCATCGTTTCTCAAGGGGTTTTTTCGCCATGCCGATGTGGATGAATTTGTCTCCCTCACCCAAGGCTCGAAGGGCAAGGCCTCCTTTGCTGATAGGTTGAAGAACGAAGGCCGTGACGTTGCGCATCGCGGTGTTTTCACCAATGCGCCCACCAAAATGACCCCCGTGAACACGCTCTATTTCCCTGCGCCAAATTATTCCGAGGAATGTTGGCAACGTCAGCGGTTCGGCATGGGGGCCTATTCGATTTGTGGCATCACACATACCACCGCCACCCGTGCGGTCATGCAGGGCGTGCAGAATTTGCGGGCTGGGCCTCAGGCCGAATGGGATGCGATCATTTGCACCTCACAGGCGGTTCACGCGGCGACCACGCGCAATATGGACTTGGCGGATGAACACCTGAAGGCTCGTTTTGGCACCTTGCCCCCTCGCCCGCAGATGCCTGTCATTCCTCTGGGTATCAACTGTGATGACTTCGCCCATGATGCAGATGCAGCAAATGCCCTGCGCAACCGCATGGGATGGGGCGAGAATGACATCGTGGTCGCCACCTTGTCACGGCTTTTACCCTATGGAAAATTTGACCCAGGCCCGCTGTTTGTGGCGCTGCAACAGGCGCAATCCCAACTGAGCGGGCAGCGGCTGCATTTCGTCGCCTGCGGGATTTATGCCGATAGCCATTCCTCAAATACGTTTAAGGCCTGCGCCGCTGCCCTGATGCCCGATGTCAGCTATACCCATCTGGATGGTGCGGATGCAATGGCCAGAAAAGAGGCGCTCTCGGGCTCTGACATATTCACCTTTCCTATTGATAATATTCAGGAAACCTTTGGCCTCGCCCCGATCGAGGCGATGGCTGCGGGACTGCCCGTGGTGACGTCGGACTGGGATGGTATGCGTGATACTGTGACACCAGATGTCGGATTTCGTCTGCCCACACTGGGCGCATCCGCGCGCCACACAACCCCCGACGCCTGGCGCTATTTCTGCAAGCAATACTCTTATGCGCAATACTCCGGGAATGTGTCGGCCATGACGGCCATTGATGTACCTGCCATGACAAAGGCCTTCATAGACCTGGCCCGCAATCCCGCGCTGCGCCGCAGAATGGGTGACGCGGGTCGCCAGCGGGCAAATGATGTGTACGACTGGTCTGTGATCATCCCTCAAATGCAGGATTTCTGGGGCGAGCTGTCGGCAATCCGAAATCGGCTGGCGGGTGATGCGCCCAAAAGCGGCCCCGTTCCCATGGCCCCTTCGCCAATGGACATTTTTGCCAGCTACCCGACAGCACAGCTGCAATCTGGCAAGGGGCGGTTTACTGCGGTGGAAGGCGGGGGGAACGTGGCACAAATATACACCGCCCGCCGATACAAAAAGTTGAAGCAAGCCTTTGAAAGCATGGAAACACTTGAGAAGGTTAATCAGGCACTTTGCGCGGCAGGACAAGCCGGAGCCGTGACCCCCGATCTGGCCCACACTATGCAGATCAATCAAGTCACAGTAGAGCGCGCTTGTCTTTGGCTGGTCAAATACGGGCTGGCCCGATACCAGCCCGATTGATCCTTATTCCGCCGCGACTTTGCGCGGTTTGAGCATGTCTTTCAGGTAGTACCCGGTGTGGCTGCTTGGATTGTCGGCCACCTCTTCGGGTGTGCCCGTCGCCACGATCTCGCCGCCGCCATCGCCGCCTTCGGGACCAATATCAATGATATGGTCGGCGGTTTTGATGACGTCCAGATTATGCTCAATCACGATCACTGTGTTGCCGGTTTCGACAAGTTCATGAAGCACTTCCAGCAGTTTCCTCACATCCTCAAAGTGCAAGCCGGTGGTCGGCTCATCAAGAATATAGAGCGTGCGCCCGGTTGATCGTTTGCTCAGCTCTTTACTCAGCTTCACCCGCTGCGCTTCGCCGCCCGAAAGCGTGGTCGCTTGCTGACCAACTTTGATGTAGCCAAGCCCAACACGCATCAATGCATCCATCTTCTCGCGGATGCTGGGCACCGCCTTGAAAAAGCTCTGTGCGTCCTCGACCGTCATATCAAGAACGTCTGCTATGCTCTTGCCTTTGAACATAATTTCCAGAGTTTCGCGGTTATATCTCTTGCCCTGACAGGTCTCACAGGTGACATAGACATCCGGCAGGAAATGCATTTCAATCTTGATCAGGCCATCCCCTGAACAAGCTTCGCAGCGCCCACCTTTGACATTGAAACTGAACCGCCCCGGCTTGTACCCCCGCGCCTTTGATTCCGGCAGACC
>DFBW01000224.1:0-939 GCA_002366775.1 Roseovarius sp. UBA3070
CCATTGGGGTATCGCCTATGCAACAGGGCTGAATTATAATATGCCGTGGCAGGATTTTGACGATCACGGGCGCGCCGATGCGTCGGCCAAATCCTATGATGCCACGCAGGCTGCACTTGCCTGCCCTCCTGGCACCAAGGTTGAACAGGCGCTGATTCAGGCCCTCACCGCGCGGTATCCGCAACGCGATCTGGCGGACAATATGAACACCTGGAACGATGCCTTCGCCGACGCCATGCGACATGTATACAATGCCCACCCGCAGGCGCTGGATGTGCGTGCCGTTTTTGCCGAAGCGATGTTAAACCGCACGCCTTGGAAAATGTGGGATCTGGCCTCGGGCACCCCTGCGCAGGGGGCTGATACGCTGGAATGCCAACAGCTGCTGGAGGATGCGCTGGACAATGACCCGCGCACAAAGGCCCACCCCGGACTGCTGCATCTTTATGTGCACCTGATGGAGATGTCGCCCGCCCCGGAAAAGGCGCTGAAGGCGGGTGATATCCTGCGCACTCTGGTGCCGGATGCGGGGCATCTTATCCACATGCCGACGCATATTGATGTTCTGTGTGGCCATTACGAAAACGTGGTGCGCTGGAACCAACGCGCGGTTGAGGTTGATCTGGAATACCTTGAACGCGCCGGGGCGTATAATCTTTATTCGGGGTATCGCATCCATAACTATCATTTTGCCATCTATGGCGCGATGTTTCTGGGCCAGTTTGAACCAGCGATGCAGGCCGTGCGAGGCATTGCCGAAACCGTGCCCGAGGAACTTCTGAGGGTCAAAAGCCCCCCTATGGCCGACTACTTTGAAGGTTACATGGGGTTTGAACCTCATGTTCTGGTGCGCTTTGGCCGCTGGGCTGAGGCCACCCGCCTGCCCTTGCCCGATGATCCGGAGCTGTTTTGCAGCCTCACCGCCAATGTGCATTACGC
>DFBW01000224.1:1089-3811 GCA_002366775.1 Roseovarius sp. UBA3070
GAACCTTGGGGGTGGATGCAGCCAGCGCGCCATGCGCTGGGGGCGCTGTTGTTTGAGCAGGGCCATGTGGCCGAATCCGAAGCTGTGTTCCGCGAGGATTTGGGCCTTGGTGGCCAGCTGAGCCGCGCAACAGTGCATCCTGACAACGTCTGGGCCTTGAAGGGGCTTTATGATTGCCTGGTGGCACGCAATGAAACGCATGAGGTTATCTCAGTAAAACAACGCCTTGATCTGGCCAATGCCCGCGCGGACAAAGCGGCGGGTGCGCCGTGTTTTTGTGCGCAGGCGGCCATGTGACGGGGCCTGTTCAGACCTGTTCGCTGCGCAGGGGTGACCCCCTCAGGCGTTTTGCAAAAACACAAAGACCCAGATTATTCCCAAAGTAAGCTGCACCAATGCCAAAGCCGCAATACGTAAGCGCGCGCGAATGCTGCTACACTGCGGCAAAAATCAGATGAGCAGGCATATTCATCTCTTTCCCAAGCGACGTGTGATGCGTATCACGGATCAGCAGACAATGAGGGCAAGCGATGCCACGGGCGATCATGATTCAAGGGGCCGGCTCAAACGTGGGAAAATCCATGGTTGTGGCTGGGCTGGCGCGCGCGTTTACCCGCCGCGGTCTGAGCGTGGCACCGTTTAAGCCGCAAAACATGTCAAACAACGCAGCCGTCACCCGCGATGGCGGAGAAATTGGCCGCGCTCAGGCGTTGCAGGCACGCGCGGCCGACACCCTGCCCCATACGGATATGAACCCGGTTTTGCTGAAACCTGAATCAGATATCGGCGCCCAGGTGATCGTGCAGGGGCAGCGCTATGCCACCCTCAAAGCGCGCGACTATGCCCGCGCCAAGCCAGAATTGCTGGCTGCTGTGATGGACAGTTTCACGCGGCTGTCAGCGGATGTTGATCTGGTTTTAATCGAGGGGGCCGGCAGCCCCGCCGAGATCAATCTGCGCCAGGGTGATATTGCCAATATGGGCTTTGCCCAAGCCGCAGGCGTGCCAGTTGTGCTGGTCGGCGATATCGACCGTGGCGGCGTGATTGCACAGGTTGTGGGCACTCAGGTTATATTGCCAGAAGATGATGCCGGTAGGATCAAAGCCTTTGCAATCAACAAGTTCCGGGGTGATCCCAGCCTGTTTGACGGCGGCTTGCAAGAGATTGTGCAGCGCACGGGCTGGCCCTCTTTGGGGGTGATCCCGTGGTTTGATCAGGCCTGGCGCTTGCCAGCTGAGGATGTGATGGACATTGGCTCAACCCATGGCGGGGCATTGAAAATTGCGGTGCCACGGCTGGGGCGAATTGCCAATTTTGATGACCTGGATCCGCTGAGCGCTGAGCCGGGGGTGTCGGTGGACATCGTTGATCCGGGGCGCGCCTTGCCGGGGGATGCTGATCTGGTGCTGATCCCCGGATCAAAATCCACCATCGCCGATCTGGCGGGTTTTCGGGACAATGGCTGGGACATTGATTTGCGCGCGCACATTCGGCGTGGCGGGCATGTGCTGGGCGTGTGTGGTGGCTATCAGATGCTGGGGCATGAGATCGCTGATCCGCAGGGGATCGAAGGCAAGGCTTGCACGGTCGCGGGCTTGGGGCATTTGAATATCTCTACTGTGATGGTCCCGCAAAAACGGCTGGCACTGTCACAAGCGCGTTATCTGCCCACAGGGGCAGATGTGCAGGGGTATGAAATCCATATTGGCACGTCTGACGGACCAGATTGCGCCCATGCCTGGCTGGAAGTGGAGGGCCAATCACATGGGGCCGCCACCGCAAATGGGCAGGTCATGGGGTGCTATCTGCATGGGTTGTTCAGCTCAGATACGTTTCGCGCCGCGTATTTGGAGAGACTGGGGGCGCGCTCGGATATGGCGTATGAAGACAGCGTGGACGAGACGTTAGATGCGTTGGCCGCGCATTTAGAGACGCATATGGATCTGGATTTATTGTGGGATTTGGCGGGCGAGCTGTAAGGCAGGGCTTGGAGTTTTAGCACCGATGTCTGTTTTGAGCTCTTTGCTGTCACGCCACTAAGTATAACTCGAGGGCCATTGTTAGCCCCCGGGGTGGCGATCCTGCCCAGATTTCTAAAGCGCTTTATCCAAGCAAGCCCGCACACAGAATGAGCGTCGCGCTAACACTCGCCATATCGCCAGCCCATTGGGGGGGGCTGACGATGGCCCGGGGCCTTTCAGGCCTGTTAACCGGGCTGGTTGCTTCATGTAATATCCGCATCGTCCCGCATTACCGGCATCCTATGCTTTGGAGAGCCTTGCTGGTACCAGCCTCAAAAGCTTTACTCCAGCTCTTGTGTTGCCAAAGCGCGGTGGATTTCGCGGCGCACCAGTTTGCGCACATTGCGCGTGATGCGCTCACCCAGAGAGCCTTGCAATTCCTGACGCACAATCTCGGTCACCAGATCGCGCAGGGCTTCTTCGTCAAGGATGGTGTCATCGTCGCCCAGCGGGTCGTCATCACCAAAAAATGCGTTCGCTGCGGCAATATCAGCAACGGGATCAGGTGACAGCGCGTTTACCTCGGAGGCAAGCATGTCATCTTCCTCAAGCTCAAACGCATCAAGCCCTTCGGTGGCCGACACGTCCTCGGCCTCAATGAATGTATCAGTCTGAGCCTCGCCCTCGTGGTCTTGCCAGGGCAGAGCCTCCATCGGTTGGGCGGCATTGTCATCGCCCTGATCTTCTCCATCGGGTTCCCA
>DFBW01000123.1 GCA_002366775.1 Roseovarius sp. UBA3070
GATGTGCCCGATTACATCGAAGCGGATCATTCCAAGATGACTGCAAAATTCGTCCGCACACCGGGCCTTGGCGATGTGCCTTATCCGGTGATGATGGAACCGAACCTCGTCATCGAATTCTACGCGCAGAATTAACAAAAGCGTTTCTCAAATCGCCTGCTGAATGCGTATTTGAGAAACGCAGCACCATCGGTGCTATGGTGGGACGTTTTTCTTTCAATCTGTTCAGATCGAACGAAAACTGCTCTTGCTGTTACATTTCTGCCAAGGGCCGCGACGGGAAACCGCCGCGGCCTTTTGTTTTATTGCCGATCATGCGCATATGCCACTGCTACACGGCCGCCTGGGAAGGATTGGGTTATGACAAAGATTACACCACAGCCCGGAATTATGGATATTCGGCCCTATGAAGGTGGGGCGGCCCATGTGGCGGGTGTGGCCAATGTGACCAAGCTCAGCTCAAACGAGAACCCGTTTGGCCCCAGTGACACCGCCAAAGATGCGTATCGCAAGCTGGCGTTCGAGCTGCACCGCTACCCTTCAGCGGATCATGCCTCGCTGCGCCTGGCCATCGGGGACATCCACGGCGTGGACCCGGAGCGTGTGATCTGCGGTGCGGGCAGCGACGAGATTATCGCCTTTTTGTGCCAGGCCTATGCCGGCCCTGGCAATGAGGTGGTCTTTACTGAACACGGCTTTGCCATGTACCGCATTTCTGCTCTGGCGGCAGGTGCCACACCTGTTGAAGTACCCGAGCGCGAGCGTGTGACAGATGTGGATGCCATTCTGGCTGCGTGCAATGAGCGCACAAAACTGGTGTTTGTCGCCAATCCCAACAACCCCACCGGCACGATGGTTGGCGAAAGCGAACTGGCCCGTCTGGCGCGCGGCTTGCCGGAGCAGGCGCTCTTGGTGATTGACGGGGCCTATGCCGAATACGTTGAGGGCTATGACGGCGGCGCTGCTCTGGTCGAGTCGCGTGACAACGTGGTGATGACCCGCACGTTTTCAAAGATCTACGGATTGGGTGCGCTGCGTATCGGCTGGGGCTATGGCCCTGCGCATGTGATTGACGTGCTGAACCGTATTCGCGGGCCATTCAACGTGAGCCAATCCGCATTGGCCGCAGCCGAGGCGGCTGTGCGCGATGTGAACTGGACCAACAAATGCCGCGATGACAACACCCGTCTACGCGCCTGGCTGGCCGAGGCATTGGCCGAACATGGTGTGCCCTCTGACACTTCGACGGCTAATTTCATTCTGGCCCGGTTCGCCAGTCAGGATGAGGCCGAAGCCTGTGATGAATTCCTGAAGGAACAAGGCCTTATTGTACGCCGTGTGGCCGGGTACAAACTGCCGCATTGTTTGCGCATCACTGTCGGCGATGAGGCCAGCTGCCGTCAGGTGGCCCATGCGGTTGGCAAGTTTATGGAGCAAGCCAGATGAGCCAGATTTACAACCGCGTTGCGTTGATCGGGCTTGGCCTGATCGCGTCGTCGATGTTTCACGCAATCAAACGCGCCGGGCTGGCGGGCGAGGTCACCGGCTATGCGCGGTCGGCGCAAACCCGTGATACCGCCCGTGAAATCGGCCTGTGCGATCGTGTTTGTGACAGCGCTGTCGAGGCCGTAGAAGGTGCTGATCTGGTGGTGCTGTGTGTCCCTGTCGGGGTTATGGGCGCGGTTGCCGCTGAGATTGCACCGGCATTGAAACCGGGGGCGACGGTTTCGGATGTCGGCTCGGTGAAAGCGCAGGTGATTGCGGCTGTTGCTCCGCATTTGCCAGACGGCGTGCATTTTGTGCCCGCCCATCCGTTGGCTGGCACCGAGCATTCCGGGCCACGCTCGGGCTTTGCTGAGTTGTTTGACAATCGCTGGTGTCTGATCGTTCCGCCACCTGGCAGTGATCGTTCAGCTGTGGATCGGGTCGAAGCGCTTTGGCAAGGCATGGGAGCGCTTACTGAAGAAATGGATGCGGAACATCATGATCTGGTGCTGGCCGTCACCTCACATGCGCCGCATCTGATCGCTTATACGATGGTTGGTGTCGCCGATGATCTGCGCCGCGTGACGGATACTGAGGTGATCAAATACTCCGCTGCCGGCTTTCGTGATTTCACCCGGATTGCGGCCAGTGATCCCACCATGTGGCGCGATGTGTTTTTGAACAACAAAGAAGCAACGCTGGAAATTCTTGGCCGATTCACCGAAGAACTGTTCGCGCTGCAACGCGCCATTCGCACGGGCGACGGTGATCATCTGCATGCGTATTTCACCCGGACACGCGCCATTCGCCGTGGTATCATTGAGGCCGGGCAAGACACTGATGCGCCTAATTTCGGGCGCTCGAACAGGGGCTGATATATATGCGGTGGTTACTGGTTATCCCATTGATTGTTATGGGGTGTTCGATGGTTGGCGGAGGTAGGGACACGCCTCATGTTTCCTCCAAAGGGTCGGTGTGTGGTGATCCGCAAATTCAGGGCGAGCCGGTGGGCGATGTCCCCGGAAATGGGGCTTGCGGGTTTTCAAATGCTGTGCGGGTGCGCTCTGTCGGCGGCATCACGCTCAGTCAGCAATCCTTGATGAATTGCACCACTGCACAAACACTAAATAGCTGGGTCAGCAATGAGGCAGTGCCGACCGTGGGCAAACGTGGTGGCGGGCTGACCTCGTTACACGTCGTGGCGCATTATGCGTGTCGGACGCGCAATTCCAAACGCGGGGCACGCCTGTCGGAACACGCCAAGGGCAATGCGATTGATATTGCCGGGTTTGGGCTGGCCAATGGCAAGGAAATCACCGTGCTAGGCGATTGGGGCGGTGGCAAGGACGGCAGAATCCTGCGCGAATTGCACAGCTCGGCTTGTGGGCCGTTTGGCACCGTTCTGGGGCCGAAATCAGATCGGCATCACCGTGATCATTTCCATTTTGACACAGCCAGCTATCGCAGCGGATCGTATTGTAAGTAGTCGCTGTTTTTTCGGGTTAAACCGCCCGACATGCAGGTTAGCGGATGCGCAGCACAGGGGCAGGGCCAATTGGGATCGGCCCCAAAAATACCCGGCCATTTGAAAACTCCAGCGCTACATCCAGCGTTGAGGGTTTGCCGGCCATGAATGCCAGCATGCTCAAACCTTCTTCCAGTGATCCGGCCAAAACTTCGGGGATCGCGCCGGATTTAACGCCAAGCTCTAAAATCTCACGCCAGTTGCGCGCTTTGATCGCCAATGTTCCGCTGGGTAGCCCTGCCTCGTCCACAATCAGATCACCGGCCAGCTGAAGCTCCAGCTGGCCCCATTTTGCCTCGGCGAGGCGCAGTTTGATCACGCGCGGTTGCGGGCGCGCGGTTTCAATGGCGAAGCGATCCCACGGCGCGTCAAACGTCACCATGATATCGGCGTTCAACGCTCTGAGCCGGTCAGGCAGCACCCTCATTGGATCAAGTTGCACCTTCCAGGGAACAGACGGCGCAAACCCATCGGCCAAAAAGCCGAAGCGGTACGCGGGGGCCGGGTCGTCCTCAACCCGCTCTGCGGCGAGGGTCAGCGCGGTGAGGCTGGTGCGATCAACCGCACTGTTCAGCACGATGGTCTGGTTTTCAACTTCCAGGTTTTCAGCTGTCAGGGTCAGGCGTTTCAAAGCCAGATCAGTTGCCGCCTCTACAATCAGGCTGGCGCGCATGTCTGTGCTGATCACATCGTATTTATCGTAAGGTGTGGCAATGCGCTGTTCATGCGGCCAAACGGCAATCAGGTGATTGGGCTTATAGCTGAGCGCCAGAATTTGAAACAACGGCGCTTCCCATGCCAACCCCGTGCCCGGATCAGCAAGCGCCAGATCGCTAAACGTGGTGTCGATCCGGTTTGGGAAACCAGCAACAGACAGATCTGAGGTTTCTGCCACCCAACCCTCTGCCCGCCGATCAGCAAGCCAAGCTGACAGGCCCTCTTCCATGGCAGTGGAGGTGACATACCAATAGCCCGACCACAATGCCGCACAAAGTATGACCAGAGTAAGTAGCAGCCGCATGATGATGATCGCCTCTTTCACGCTCTAACCACATGGTGTTTATAGATGGGGCAGGACAAGGAACAGTAAAATGACAATGTGGGTGTTTGGCTATGGCTCTTTGGTGTGGAACCCCGGTTTTGATGTGTCCGAACGGGTGCTTGGCACGCTAACGGGCTATGCGCGCAGCTTTTGTATGCGCTCCATTCATCACCGTGGCACCGATGAAAGCCCCGGATTGGTGCTGGCGCTGGATGAATGTGTGAAATCCCGCTGTGAAGGCGTGGCTTTGGCTGTGGCTGATGACATCCGCGATGATGTGCTTGAATATCTGCGCGAACGAGAGTTGATCTCTTCGGCCTATCTGGAGAAGTTTCTGACCGTTACCCTGGCAGATGGGCGACAAGTTGAGGCGGTGACCTATGTGGTTGACACTGAGCATGTGCAATATTGCGGCGGTCTGGACCTCGAAGAGCAAGCCCAGATCATTGCGCGTGCGCATGGTGGGATGGGGCCGAACACCGAATATCTGTTTAATACCTCCACACATCTGGCCGAACTGCGCATCCATGACCCCGATCTTGTGTGGCTGGCAAAACGGGTGAAATCGCTTGCTGCATAAATCCTTGGCTTGAGGAGGCAGACCGACTAGGGTCAGCCCAACAAAAACAGTGCCGGGAGTTGTCCCAAATGGACCAGCCGGACCGCGAGGTCGAGCCGCAGTTTTCCCACCCTGTCCGCCAGATCATCTTGATGTTGATGACACTGGGGCTGACGGGCGCCGGGGCCTTTTTGGCCCTGCCAAGCGTATTGCCTGTGTTCGAGGCAAACCCGTGGTTTAACGGTTTTATCATGTTTGTCTTTGTGATCGGTGTTTTGGCCTGTTTCTGGCAGGTGCTTCAGCTGTTTGCTTCGGTCAAATGGATTGAGGGCTTTGCGGCCCAAAGCCCTAGCCACGAACATATCATAGCCCCACAATTGTTGGCTCCGCTGGCCACATTGCTCAGGCAGCGTGGCAAGCGGATGCAGATCGCATCAACGTCAGCGCGGTCAATATTGGATTCCGTGGCGCAGCGGGTTGATGAGGCCCGTGAAATCACGCGGTATATTGTTAACCTGCTGATTTTTCTAGGGCTTTTGGGCACATTCTATGGGCTGGCCACAACTGTTCCTGCGGTTGTGGATACGATCCGAAGCCTTGCCCCGCAAGACGGCGAAGGCGGTGTTGAGGTGTTCAACCGCCTGATGACCGGGCTTGAGGCGCAACTGGGCGGCATGGGCGTGGCCTTTGCCTCATCTCTTTTGGGACTTGCCGGATCACTGGTTGTGGGCCTGCTGGAGTTGTTTGCAGGTCACGGCCAAAACCGGTTCTACCGTGAGTTGGAAGAATGGATGTCGACCATCACCCGCGTTGGGTTTTCGTCGGGCGATACCGAAGGCACCGGCGAAGGCCCTGCTGTTGTCGGCGTGCTTGATCACATGGCCGAGCAGATGGAAAGCCTGCAAATGATGCTGACCCAATCGGATGTCAGCCGCGCTATGGTGGATGAAAAGCTGGGCGTTCTGGCGGATTCGGTTGAACGGCTCACCCACCGTATGGGCGAAGCAAACCCTTTGAACGTCACTATGATGCGCGTCGCCGAGGGGCAGGAAAGGCTGCTGCATAAACTGGAACACCCCGAACCGGGTGGTGATGCGGGACTAGATGCCGAAAGCCGGATGCGGCTGCGATCAATTGATGTGCAAATGCTGCGGATACTGGAAGAAATCAGCGCCGGACGTCAGGAAACCATGACAGAAATTCGCACCGATCTGGCCGCACTCAGCAAGATATTCAACCAGATCAGCGCTCAGCAAAAGGCACGGGTCGCACGCCGGGAAAAAAACTGGGGCGAGGGCAGCTAAGCCATGACCCTATCCCGACGCACTGGCGCACGGTTTCAATCCTCAATCTGGCCTGGATTTGTGGATGCAATGACCGGGCTGTTGCTGGTGCTGATGTTTGTGCTGACCATTTTTATGGTGGTGCAATTTGTGCTGAGCGAAACAATCAGCGGGCAGGAAAGTGAATTAAATGAATTGTCTGCCGAAGTGGCGGCCTTGGCGCAGGCGTTGGGGTTGGAACAAGATCGGTCCGCCAGTCTGAGCGACCGGGTTGGCACATTGACGACCACATTGGGTGATGCCCGCACGCTGCAAGATCAGCAGGCGGCCCTGATCGCCACACTGTCCAACGAGCGTGATGCGCAAGCCTCGCGCATTGCCAGTTTTGAAGAACAGGTCGCCAGCCTTCTGGCCGAGCGCGACACGGCCTTGGGTACTGTGGCCGATCTGGAAGGGCAAAACGCCACGCTGATGACACAGCAAGAGGCGTTGAACCTTGCTTTGGCAGGGTTGCGAGATGAAATTGATGTTCAGGTCGAAACCGCCCGACTGGCCGCCGCCAAGCGCGAGGCATTGCAGGCCCTGATCGCCGATTTGGAGGTGCAGAACGCTGAAGGGCAGACGGCGCAGGCGCTGTTGGAAAGCCAGCTGAGCGATGAGGAAGCCGGTCGTCTTGCCGAAGCCGCCGCCGCCGAGGCCCTGCGTGAACGCCTTGAAAATGCCGATGCCGAACTGACAGCCATGACTTTGGCGCTGGAGGAAGAGCGGCGCAAAGCAGAAGAAACACTTGCGATGTTGGCGGCAGCGCAAACCGCAGGGGATGATCTGGATGTGCAATTGGCCGCCGCTTTGCTGGCCGGTGATCAATCATCCACCACCATTGCGGTGCTGCGCGCAGAGCTGGCGGCCGCCACGGCAGGACAAGAGCTCACGTCTGTCCAATTGAGCGATGTGCAAGCCGCACTGGATGCGGTGATTGCCGAGCTGGCGGCGGCTGAGCAACAAATCGCCCGGCTTCTGGCGGAGCAGCAAACTTTGGAAACGATCAAGCTATCAGCTGGCGAGGTGCGCCAACAACTGGCCGCAGCCCTTGCCGCCAAGCTGGCCGCTGAGCAAGACGCCGCAACCGAGCTGACCAAAGCACAGGAACGCGCCGCCCTTTTGGCACAAGCGCAAACAGCATTGGCCAATCAAAAGGCGATCAGCACCGAGGCGCAAGCCCAGCAGGTATTGCTTAATCAACAGGTGGCGGCGCTGCGCCAACAATTGGCCGGGCTTCAGGCGGTGTTGGACGAGGCCAAAGTGCGCGAGGCGGCCTCGGAAGTGCAGTTGCAGTCACTTGGCAATGACCTGAACACCGCATTGGCCCGTGTGGCTGCTGAACAGCGCCGTCGGGCCGAATTGGAGGAAGAAAAGCGCAAACTTTTGCAGGCTGAGAAAGAAAACCTAGAGAAATACCGGTCCGAGTTCTTTGGGCGTCTGCGGGATGTTCTGGGCACGCAAGAGGGCGTGCGGATTGTGGGTGATCGCTTTGTGTTCTCCTCAGAAGTGTTGTTTCCCCCTGGCAAGGCGCGCCTTTCAGCAGAAGGCCAGCGCGAGATTGCCAAAATCGCGGGCATCCTGCGCAATATTGCAGGTGATATCCCAAGCGAGATCGACTGGGTTCTACAGGTCGATGGCCATACTGATGATGTGCCGATTGTGCGCGGTGCGGAATTTGCCGATAATTGGGAGCTGAGTCAGGCGCGCGCCTTGTCTGTGGTGCGTTACATGGTTGAATTCCTTGGGCTTCCGCCAAGCCGTTTGTCGGCCAATGGGTTTGGTCAGTATCAGCCAATTAACCCTGCTGACAGCGCCGAAGCACGCGCCCAAAACCGGCGGATTGAACTGAAATTCACTGAGAAGTGACCGTGATATCTGCGTGGCGCCAGGCAATCAACGTGCCATTGCGTTCCAGGCGGACAACGCCGCGATATGTGCCTGTCGGCCATCCATCGGGCGGGGCTTTGCGGCCATAAGCGCGGAACAGTTGGTTTTTGGGGTCTTTCAACAGGATCTGTTTGCTGAAGATCACGCCCTCCGGGCCAGTGGTGGTCAGGGTGAGTGTATCGCCGCTTTCAGCATAAAAGACATGGCCATAGAGCACCAATGGCTGGTCAGGCTGGGTGTCATCTGCACGGGCCGTACCTGATTTTATATCCGCAAAATCAGGCACCTGCGTTGTCATCCCGGCGGTGAACAATCCTGCGCGATGGTGTGCGGGCGTGGTCGCCCAGAGGGTAGCGCCGCTCGCACCACAAGTGGCCCCGCTGGGTGGGTTGGGCTGAAACGGGTCGACCACCTTTCCATCCTTTAGAACGGATATGTGCAAATGGGGGATATTGGTCAGCCCGCTGAGGCCCACAAGGCCAAGTGTATCACCCGCTGCCACCTGATCACCGTTGTGTACGGTGATTGATCCTTGTCGCATATGGCAATACAGCGTTTGCCAGCCATCGCCGTGGTCAATGCGCACCGCGTTGCCACATTCGCGGCCTTTGGTTGCCTCGCGTGTTGCGGCGGTAACGGCCATATCCTCAACCCCGTCGCGCATGGCAGCGATTGTACCGGGGGCGGCGGCGAGGACATCTACGCCGCGATCCATCATGGCGAAGTCCTGCAAAACGATATCGGTGCCGCGATGCCCATCCCGTGTTTTAAGGCCACAGGTGAAATCGGTTTTATCGGGGCCGGGGTCGCTATCGACATAGTCTTCGATGTAGCAGGTTTTGCCCTGTTCACAGTCCAGAGGCCAAACGAGTTCAGGCGGCCCGCCGTGGGCCGCCTGTGCGAAAAGTACCAGAGCTGCAACGTGGGTTGCCAGCTGCATCAGTCTGCCGTCAGCAGAGGGGGCTTTTTCTTACCGCTGATGCGAGGGCGCTCGGGGCCTTCCATCTTGAGGTCGATCTTGCCATCCTTGATGCCAACCTTGACCAGCCCACCCTTGGTCAGTTTGCCAAACAGCAGTTCTTCGGCCAGAGGTTTTTTGATGTATTCCTGGATCACACGGCCCAGCGGGCGCGCGCCCATCTTATCATCATAGCCCTTTTCAGCCAGCCATTCGGCGGCGGGTTTGGTCAGTTCGATCACCACGTTGCGATCCATCAATTGCGCTTCAAGTTGCAGCACAAATTTCTCAACCACTTGTAGGATCACATCCTTGGGCAGAGGTGAGAAGCTGATCACCGCATCCAGACGGTTGCGGAATTCGGGTGTAAACGTGCGTTCAATCGCGGCGGTGTCTTCACCTTCACGGCGGTCCCGGCCAAAGCCGATGGCCGATTTAGCCTGTTCTGCTGCGCCCGCGTTTGAGGTCATGATCAGCACGACATTGCGAAAATTCACGGTGCGTCCGTTGTGATCGGTCAGATTGCCGTGGTCCATCACCTGCAACAGAATGTTGAACACATCCGGATGCGCTTTTTCGATCTCATCCAGCAGCAGAACGCAATGGGGGTGTTGATCGACACCATCCGTCAGCAGTCCGCCCTGATCAAAGCCAACATAACCGGGAGGCGCCCCAATCAGGCGTGAAACCGCGTGTTTCTCCATGTATTCGGACATATCAAATCGCAAAAGCTCCACACCCAGCGAATCCGCCAGTTGTTTGGCCACTTCGGTTTTGCCCACACCTGTTGGCCCGGCAAACAAGTAGTTGCCGATAGGTTTTTCAGGCTCGCGCAGGCCAGCCCGCGACAGTTTGATTGCACTGGACAGCGCATCAATTGCCTTGTCCTGGCCAAAGACCACCCGCTTGAGCGATTTTTCCAGATCCTTGAGAACCTGCGCATCATCCTTGGTGACGTTCTTGGGTGGAATGCGGGCGATTTTGGCGACCACATCCTCGATTTCCTTGACGCCAATGGATTTGCGACGCTTGGAGGCGGCCACCAAATGTTGTGCGGCACCGGCTTCGTCAATCACATCAATCGCCTTATCGGGCAATTTGCGGTCATTGATATATCGTGCCGACAGGTCCACCGCTGCCTTTATGGCGTCATTGGTGTATTTGACCGAATGGTGGTCTTCAAAATAGGGTTTCAGCCCTTTGAGAATTTTCACCGCATCTTCAACAGTGGGTTCGGCCACGTCGATTTTCTGGAACCGGCGGCTGAGCGCGCGGTCCTTTTCGAAGTGCTGGCGGAATTCCTTATAGGTGGTCGATCCCATGCAACGCAGCTTGCCACCTTGCAACGCGGGTTTCAGCAGGTTTGATGCATCCATCGCCCCCCCAGATGTGGCCCCGGCGCCAATGACCGTGTGAATTTCGTCGATGAACAGAACCGCATCGGGATGATCTTCCAATTCGGTGACCACGGCTTTCAAACGCTCTTCAAAATCACCGCGATAGCGGGTGCCAGCCAGCAATGCGCCCATATCGAGCGAGAAGATTGTGGTGCGCGACAGCACCTCAGGCGTTTCACCATGAATAACCTTATTGGCAAGGCCCTCGGCAATGGCTGTTTTACCAACGCCGGGATCACCCACTAGCAATGGATTGTTCTTGCGGCGACGACACAGCACCTGAATGCAGCGTTCAACCTCCTGATCGCGGCCAATCAACGGGTCAATATCACCTGCACGGGCCTTCTCATTCAGGTCCACGCAATATTTGGCCAAGGCGGATTCGCCTGCTTCTACGGCATCGCTTTCCAGATCGGGGCGGCCAAATTTCTCATCCGGTTCGTCCGAGCCTGAGACCGAGCGGCTTTCGCCAAATGCAGGGTTTTTGGCCACGCCATGGGCAATGAAATTCACCGCATCATAACGGGTCATATCCTGTTCCTGAAGGAAATAGGCGGCGTTTGATTCACGCTCGGCAAAGATTGCAACCAGCACGTTGGCGCCGGTCACTTCGGTGCGCCCCGAGGATTGCACATGAATCGCGGCACGCTGGATTACGCGCTGGAAGGCGGCGGTGGGCACTGCTTCGGAGCCTTCGATATCGGTGACCAGATTGGCCAGATCATCATCGATGAAGTCGACCAGGGTGGTGCGCAAATCTTCTGCATCGACGTTGCAAGCCTTTAAGACGCGGGACGCGTCCGGCTCATCAATCAGCGCCAGAAGCAGATGTTCCAACGTTGCGAATTCGTGTTGGCGGGCATTGGCCAGCGCCAAAGCTGCATGGATTGCCTGCTCGAGTGTCGTTGAGAATGAAGGCACGTTTGGTGCTCCTTCCAAATCTTGCTGCTCTGTGTCGGGCCGATGTTGGCCTGATACTATTAAAGTTTGGTCGATATCGGCCCTGCTTCAAGGCCTTTTTGGGTTTTGGTGTTCACATTTTTTGGCAATTGTGCCGTTTTCGTTGTTTTTGCGGTTCAAAACCTGTCTTTTCGGGCGCGAATTTCTGTAAATACGTCGACTGGCTCAGAATTTTGCATTCCCAGATGGGCTTGAATGGCCGGGTCAGAGGCGCGCAAAAAAGGATTTGTCGCCAATTCTTCGGACAAGAGAGAGGGCACCGTAGGCTGGTTTTTTGCACGGGCCGCCGTCACCGCCTCTGCCCTTGAGATAAGGGCCTGGTTGTCGGGGTCAATGGTCAGGGCAAATTTAGCGTTGCTTTGGGTGTATTCATGGCCAGAACATACGGTTGTGTCACCGGGCAGGGCGGCCAGTTTTGCAAGGCTTGAGTACATTTGCGAGGGCGTGCCCTCAAACAGCCGCCCGCAGCCCAACGCCATCAGGCTGTCGGCGGTGAAAACAAGTTTGCTGTCGGGGAAATGAATGGCGATGTGGCCCACAGTGTGGCCCGAGACATCTATCACATGGCCCGTTTCAGTACCGATGGTTATGGTGTCGCCTTCCTTCACCGCAAGGTCAAGAGGGGGCAAGCGATGTGCATCGGCTGCGGCCCCAATCACCTGGGCGGGGGCTTTGGCCAATAAATCTTCCACGCCATCAATATGATCATAATGGTGGTGGGTCAGCAGGATGTGGCTCAGTGTCCAGCCCTGTTGATCAAGGGCGTCCAAGATCGGGCCGACTTCGGGCACATCCACCACGGCGGTTTGGCCTGTCGTGGGATCATGGATCAGATAGGCATAATTGTCGGACAGACAGGGAATGGTCATCAGGTGTAAGGACATGGTGCTTTCCCTTTCATCAGTTTCAGCTAGGGTCGACAGTGACCCAACTGCGCAGGCTGTGCAATGTATCTTGATGTGCAAGATCTGAGGAATTTCTATTATCGCAGCGCGCTGGGCCGCGCGGCGCAGAAAACCGTGCGTGAAGAAGTGCTGAAGCTTTGGCCCGAAGCCAAGGGTCAGACCGTTGCGGGCTTTGGTTTTGCCGTGCCGTTTTTGCGGCCTTATCTGGCGGATGCACGGCGGGTGATTGGGTTAATGCCAGGGCCACAGGGCGTGATCAGCTGGCCGCAGGGCATGCCCAATGTCTCGGTTTTGGTTGAAGAAACCATGTGGCCGCTGGAAACTGGCCATGTGGACAAGCTGTTGCTTACGCATGGGCTTGAAACGTCCGAGCAGCCTTCGGCCTTGCTGGAGGAATGCTGGCGGGTGCTGGGGCCGGGTGGTTCGGTGCTGTTTGTGGTGCCAAACCGGGCGGGGCTGTGGTCACGCTCGGACAAAACGCCTTTTGGGCACGGACGGCCCTACACGCAATCGCAGCTGGAAAATCAGCTTAAGGCCCATAACTTTCTGCCAGAGCGGCACCGCACCACATTGTATCAACCGCCCTCAGACAGGCGATTCTGGCGCAAGACAGCCGGCATGTGGGAGAGCCTCGGAGGGCGCCTCAGCGTGGTGGCTGCGGGGGGGGTGTTGCTGGTTGAAGCCTCAAAGCGGGTCCAGGCGCCAAGCGGTCCGGGGCTGCGGGAAACTGTGCGCAAACCACTTGAGGTGCTCAGACCCAAGCCCGAAGCAAAGCCGGTTTAACCCCGGCGCGCGCGCATCTGCCCCGGCACAAGCCCGATGGCAATACCAACCGCGTCGGCCAGCAAATCCGCCCATTCAGCTGAGCGGCTGACGATGGGCTGCAAAAGCTCGATCATGCCACCATAGCCCAGGGCCGCTATGGCCAAAACCGCCCACCAGCCGGGCCGCACCCAGCTCAAGGGCAGGACCAGTAAGGCAAAAGCGATGGCATGCAGCAGTTTGTCACTCACTGGCAAGGGCGCGCCATCACCGGGAGGGGACAGAGTGCCAAGCGCGATGACGCAGGCCACAACGAGGGTCAGCAATACGGCAGAGGTGGTTTTCATTTTAACACACTTTATTCAGGGAAACATTCACTGCGCGGTACAGCAAGACCCGACCCGAGAAAAGCCCAGCTGCGATTCAGGCGCAGACCGAGGAGAATTTGCTGATTGCGCTAACGAAAGGGGGCGGGAATCGCCAAAAACACACTCAAACGTGAACTTTTTCGATGTCCAAAAGTGGTGCATTCGGTCGCAGTGCAATTAAGCGATTGAAAACAAGCAATTTTACTTCGAAGAGACGCGCACCCAAGCGGCTTGCTAGGTTGCGAAGGCTCTGCTACACCCCGCTCGAAATTGGGTGTTTTGTGTATCTTAATGCCTCCAAACGCTCTCGGATCCGTGAAAATTCATGGCCAACCGAGACCAAAAATCGGAAGGGTGGACGTGTCCGAACCAGCTTCGATCTCATCCGGCATCGCCTCGCGCTATGCCACCGCCATTTTCGAGATTTCGAAAGAGAGCAAATCTCTGCCGAAACTTGAAGCAAATATCACCGATCTTGTCTCTGCTCTGGCTGACAGCGCCGATTTGAACGAGCTGATTTCCAGCCCGGTCATTTCTCGTGCTGATCAGGGCGCCGGGATTGCCGCCATTGGCAAAAAGATGAAGCTTGAGACCGTTTTGCAAAACGGTCTGGCCCTGATGGCCGAAAAGCGCCGCCTGTTTGTGCTGCCTCAGCTGTTGGATCAGCTGCGCAGCAAGATAGCCGAAGACAAAGGCGAAGTGACCGCCGATGTGATCAGCGCGCAAAAACTGAGCAAAGCACAGGCTGACAAGCTGGCGAAAACGCTTAAGGCGCGCGTCGGCAAAGATGTGAAAATCAACGCGACCGTCGATGAAAGCCTCATTGGCGGTCTTATCGTAAAAGTGGGCTCGAAGATGATCGATACGTCGATCCGCTCCAAGCTCTCTTCCCTCCAGAATGCAATGAAAGAGGTCGGATAAATGGGTATCCAAGCAGCAGAGATTTCTGCAATCCTGAAAGACCAGATCAAGAACTTTGGTCAAGATGCAGAAGTGGCCGAAGTTGGCCGGGTTCTGTCCGTGGGTGACGGGATTGCCCGTGTGCACGGTCTGGACAATGTCCAAGCCGGTGAGCTGGTGGAATTCCCCGGCAAAATCATGGGCATGGCGCTGAACCTAGAAGCTGACAACGTAGGTGTTGTTATCTTCGGGTCTGACCGTGACATCAAAGAAGGCGACACCGTTAAGCGGACGCAATCCATCGTGGACGTGCCAATCGGCGACGGTCTGTTGGGGCGTGTTGTTGATGGTCTGGGTAATCCGCTGGACGGCAAGGGCCCGATCAAAACCAAAACGCGCGGCATTGCCGACGTCAAGGCGCCTGGCATTATCCCGCGCAAATCGGTTCATGAGCCGATGGCAACCGGCCTCAAATCGGTTGACGCGATGATCCCGATTGGCCGTGGCCAGCGCGAGCTGATCATTGGTGACCGCCAAACCGGTAAAACTGCTGTGGCTCTGGATGCGATCCTGAACCAGAAATCGTATAACGACGCCGCTGGCGACGATGAAGGCAAGAAACTGTACTGCGTTTATGTGGCCATTGGCCAAAAGCGCTCGACAGTGGCGCAGCTGGTGAAAAAGCTGGAAGAATCCGGTGCGATGGCCTATTCGATCGTGGTTGCCGCGACCGCGTCTGACCCGGCTCCGATGCAGTTCCTCGCACCTTATTCCGCCACCGCAATGGCCGAGCATTTCCGCGACAACGGCCGCCATGCCCTGATCATTTATGATGATCTGTCCAAGCAAGCGGTTGCGTATCGCCAGATGTCACTTCTCTTGCGTCGCCCACCCGGCCGCGAAGCTTATCCAGGTGACGTTTTCTATCTTCACTCTCGCTTGCTGGAACGTTCGGCCAAGCTCAATGAGGACAACGGATCTGGTTCTTTGACGGCTCTGCCGATCATTGAAACCCAAGGTGGTGACGTTTCGGCGTTTATTCCGACCAACGTGATTTCGATCACCGATGGCCAGATCTTCCTTGAAACCGAGCTGTTCTATCAGGGCATTCGCCCGGCTGTGAACACAGGCCTGTCGGTATCTCGTGTGGGATCGTCCGCTCAGACCAAGGCGATGGCCTCGGTGGCTGGTCCGGTGAAATTGTCATTGGCTCAGTACCGCGAAATGGCGGCGTTTGCGCAGTTCGGCTCGGATCTTGATGCCGCAACCCAGCAATTGCTGGCCCGTGGCGCGCGTCTGACCGAGCTGATGAAACAGCCGCAGTATTCGCCTTTGTCCAACGCTGAAATCGTATGTCTGATCTTTGCAGGTACGAACGGGTATCTGGACAAGGTAGATGTGAAACAGATTGGCCGTTTTGAAACGGGTCTATTGAACCATCTGCGCTCCAAGCATCAAGCACTGCTCGATGACATCTCGAACAATGACCGCAAGGTTAAGGACGAGCTGGCAGACAGTATCAAAGCCGCGCTGGAAGAATTCGCAGCTGATTTCGCTTAAGGGAAAGGACGAGGGCCGATGCCAAGTCTCAAGGACCTTAAAACACGGATCGAGTCGGTCAAATCGACCCGCAAGATCACAAAAGCCATGCAAATGGTGGCCGCCGCAAAACTGCGGCGGGCCCAGGAAGCGGCCGAGCAATCGCGCCCCTATACCGAGCGGTTTAACCATGTGATGGGTAAACTGGCGGTATCTGTGGGTGACAACGAAAGCGCAGCAAAGCTTCTGCGTGGCACCGGCGGCGATCAGACCCATCTTTTGGTGG
>DFBW01000098.1 GCA_002366775.1 Roseovarius sp. UBA3070
ATACTCTGTCCAAAGTGAGCGCAGGGCGGCGACGGGGCAGGCATCGGACCAATCCACGCGCAGATCAACCAGCGGCCAGCTTTGATTGTCAGCCACCAGAAGGGCGGCTGAATGCACCGGGCCTGCTTCGCCGCCGCCCTTGGTGAGGCCGGCCTCCAACGTGCTGAGCAAGCGTTCGGGCAGCGACATTTTGGCGTTGGCTTCAAAGTGATCGACCATCACTTGAGGCAGGTGATCGCTGGCCAGCATATTGCCCGCCGCAATCACGCCTTCCCCCACAGCATCGGCGTGCGTGCCCAGTGATTTGGGGCCCGAGAAAAGCGCGGTATTGCCGTTGTTATCAACCACGGCGACCTGTCGGTAATCGGGAAATGACTCCCTCTCTATCACCGAAGCCAGAGCGGTTTTTGCATCATCGCCGCCGGCAATCCAGGTAAGAACATCATTGCCAATAGAGGGCATGGTGACGTTCTGAGTGGCGACGGCGCCCACGCCTGCACGCACCCAAGGGCACCGCGACCCGACTGCGATAGAGCTGGTGGTGATGGCCACGCCCAATTGTCCGGTGCGGGCACAGCGGCCTGTAACCGAGAAAGTCATTGCGCACCCGCTGAGCAGGATGATCCTGGAGCGTGCGCGCTGAGCGCTGAGCGCAGGCCATGCAGCGAGGTGGACATGTGGTGCAAGCAGACATTGGACATGGCGCGGGCTTCCTTGTTCATTGGTGGACATCTGTCCGGGTATGGGCCGGATCAGGGTATTGTTCCATTTCGGCCCCAACACCCGCAACTGATTTTGCGACATTATGCGCAGTGCGCGGAAATCAGCAGTATTGAGCCGACCCCCACTGAACGCGAGATGGGGGATTTTGAAAGTAGAAAATGGCTTGGCGGGGGTTCGGGAAAACCGACGTTTGAGCGGCAAATGCCAGCCCGGTCAACAGACCGTCAGGCGCTATTTCTTTGCCCGCCATGTTCCCAACCAGCGCGAGATGGCCGAACGGTGTTCGCTCACCGTTTCGCCTGCGGCATCAAAGCTGTCGGAAATACCATCGACGACCGGATCAATCCTGCGTTGCCGGAACCGGCGCAACAGACGCCAGATGCCCAGAACCACCAATAGGAACAGGGCAATAATGACAGCGTTCAGCCAGGGGAATCCCTTGGGTGCATCAGGGCCAGATACGGCCCAAGCGCCTACAGCGTTGGGGTAGACCGACATGAATTCATTGCGCCAGCCATAGTGGCGGATGGCGACCCAGGTTGGTGCGGCGGCGGTGGATTTGTTGTCAGCCGCCTCGGCTTGCAAATTGGAGGTGTCGAACTTGAAATATGGCGGCCAGCCCCAGCCGGTATCTTCATTGCGGTAGACCATCACCCGGTCATTTGTGCGCACGGTCTGGATGAAGAACACATCGCGGTTGACCACGGTTTCATCATTGCCCACATCACCATTGGCCCAAAAGATCGAATTTTCCCCGAAATCGATGCGCTTTTCATAGGTGTCGGTCACGCGCACGATATCAACCTGTGGCAGGGTGTAGTGGAAGATGGCCACAACCAGTGTCCAGAAGGTGATCCAGAAGACCCATTTGAGGTAAACCATGCCCGCGCCCCTTATGCGAAATTGGTGAGGTAAATGATGATGCACATCACGGAGAACGGCACCACATAGACACCAAGGATCAGCTTGCGGCGCAAGGATCCGTCATAGTCCTCCAGGCCGTTGTCGATGTAATCTTCCAGATCGCCGGGTTTGCCCTCTTCTTCCCACCATTCCTCAAGCTTGCGTTTGCGCACTGAGCGGGAATAGAGCGATAATACGATGTAGACCACCGTGAGTACGAAAAAGCCGATCACCATCAGCCGAACCATTGCAAACATCTTTTATCCCCTTCTGACCGGGCCCCAGGGGCCAACGCGTTTGATCAGATCGTCCATTATGTCCGGCTCTGGGGCCGGTATTTCCTGCATTGGTGCATCGTGGCCAAACAGGGCATCACGGGCACCAACCTTATCCACTTGATACTCGGTTTTCAGGTATTCGACCACATAGTCCTTTTTGGTGTCTGACCATGCGCCGTAGAGGCCATAAAACAACTGCTTGTGGCAGATGAACATCTGGCGGATGTCCTTGGGTGATAATTGCGCCAGCAGCATGTTCACCAGATCAGCATCAGCGTGGTCCGCGGCGCGCAGAGTATAGAAATACGCCGGGTCTTCGGATGAAATGCGCGGCCAGCGGCCCTTGTTTTCGGCCCAGTTGACAAGGCTGGCCAGCGCATGAAACTCCTGTGGCAGCTTGTCGGAATGTTCGCGCGCAAGGCGGCGCATGTCACGCGGCGAGCGGCGCCGCAGGTTGATGCCCTCATCTGCCAGAGCATCAACAAGGATGAAATCCATCTTCTGTTTCAGCACCGCCGAGGCATTGATGCCACGCGCCTTCACGATAGGTTCGACCAGCCCGTTCAGCTCAAGGAAATTGGCCAGCCGGTTACGCTCGTTCAGGTCGATCACATAGTCGATGGGCAGATGATCAACCTGATCGCGCGGCTGGCAGGTGATGGCACAGGGCAGTTCCATCTTCTGGAAGATATAAATGCCGCCAAAATGCTCGGTCCAGTAGTTGTGCTGCTCAAACTCCATATGTTTGAGCTTCACCGGGTTGCGCAGCACATCGCCGGTTTGTGTGGCCAGATCGATCATATCGGCGATCAGCACATCGTCAAACCATGCGTCGTCCTTGTTGAGGAAGGTGTTCACCTTGTCGTCCAGCACATGGGCCTGCTGAATAGCGCCATTGGTGGTGTCGGCCTCGATGGAGACCTTGCGGATATCAAGCAGGCGCGCGGCTGTGGGCATGTCATAGACCGAATTCACCAATTCGCCCGCCACCGCATCACGGGTGGTCAGCGAAAACAGCGCGTTTTCGTTTTCTTCGATAAACTGCCGGATGATCCCGCGCGAGGTTGAGAATTTGGCATTCAGCAGCGGCGCGGTTTTCTGATGGGTGGACAGCAAGATAAACTGCCGGTTCACGCCCTGATGGTTGAGGTAAAGGTGATCCTTCAGCTCGTGCCCGATTTCAGGCGAATAGCCGGAAATATCAATGTAGAAATCGGTGAGGTCTGTGGTCTTGCCGGTGAGATGTTTCAGCGCACGGTTATAGCGCTCCACCAACGCGGGGCTGTCCACATGGATCAGATTGCCAAACATAAGGCCGGATTTGATGAGGCGTTTCATGCAATTGGGTCCTTTCGAAGAAAAACCGGAACAATGCATTCCCCTATGTATTGTATCATCTCTGGCTTAAGCCAGTACTCTCTTTCGTAGGGTTTTCTATCTGGAATGACCTTCAAGATTGTCTCAGAGAACAATTGAACATGCATTTTCGAAGCCCAATTGTTGGCTTCCAAATTCCACCTAAACCATTCATCAACAATGTCAGAATCTGGACAAGTAAACTCATCCTTCAAACGAAGAACGCTCGCGCCAAACATCAATTCTTCCCCAAGGGGAAAGAACGAGTTACCCTCGGCTTGGTGTAAGTACATGTTGCACAGCGCATCTTTTCGGAGATGATGAGCGTTTTTGCGAGCTGATTTCATATGGTAGTGGCTGGCTGCTTCGTTTCGTTGACGAGTTGCAAACTCAAAACCCGGCCCTTTTGCTACGTCTTCGAAAGTTTTTTGGGCTATTTCGGACAAGCTGAGCAATGTTTGATCCTTGGTTCTATTGTGTTGACCTTCAAACTTAAAAAATTTTGTAAGTTCGAACAACTTGGCAGACCAAAGTCTAAGTAGAACTAGTCTTTGTGAGAGGGCGGCGAACCCTATTTCATCAATTCCAACAGGATCGTAATCGTGCCCAGAAAAGAGATACAAACGCTTTAGAACGTTTATTTCTGAGATCGCAAAGCAAACCAAACCGAATGCGGCCAATTGATCATCGGGAAGTTTGCGTAACTCTTCCCAAGAAATTCTAAATTCCTCTAATTTGAGCAGAGAGCTCACCCCTTACCCTCCAAATATCGCCGCTTGGCCGCTTCCATCCGACCCATTTCACTTACGGTGATTTCAATAACCTTCCCGCCCCGGACCTGATCCGGGGCCTCTGCGTACAATTGGCCAGGAGGTCCCGGGTCAAGCCCGGGACGGGGGGATGGCTGGGTCATGATTTGCTCTCCAGATAACGCCGTTTGGCCTCTTCGTTGCGGCCATAATCACGGATCATGTTTTCAATCGCCACCTCGTCGGATTTATCGGCATAGCGGAACTCACTATCGGCGTAGCGGTTGATTTCCTGTATCACCATTTCCACCGTGATCGGCTTGCGCAGTTCCTCGATCATGCCCTTCTTTTCGTCGTAGGGTTTGAACAGGAACAGGTCGGGTTCCTCCATCCATTCATCGGGCAGCTCAAAGTCCATCGCACGCACTTTGACGGCGTCGGTGATGTTCTTGATGGCGCGCCCGGTAAAGCGCGGATCGGCCTCTTGGATGCCTTTCAGGTAGGTGCCCATTTTGGCGATGGTATCGAGGCTCCCGATGTCTTTTGACACACGCTCATACACCCGCAGCAGGCCATCTTCGTGGGGTTGGCTGTGGCTTTCAAACGACGCGGCGACGGCTTTCTTGATCTCCTGCGCGGCATAAACCTCATGCTCGCCCAAGGGGATATCGTGGTTTTTGCCCATCAGCAGATAGAGGATATCAATGTAATCCTCGCGCGTTTTAGGGCCGTCCACCAGAAAGCGCGCACCGGCGCGTTGGCGCAGGGCGTCGTCTACATTTTCGGGGTAGTTTGAGAACATGCCAAAGGTGCAATTGCCGCGCACCACGGTGTTGGCGCCGGCAAAGCTCTCCATCAGGACGGCGGTGATCTCAAGCTGGCCGGCGGATGATTGGCGATCACCACGTTTGCCCGCCAGCTGATCAATATCGTCAATCGTGCCGAAACCGATAACTGTGGGATCAATGCAGTTGTTAAAGAACGCCTTGGCGTTTTGCGCCGATTTGCCTTGATAGCTGTCAATGCTATCGGTGCTGAGGTTCTGATAGCGGAACGGATAACCGGCGGTTTCGCAATAGCCCTTGATCAGGCCCGCCATCATCTGAATGAGGGTGGTTTTGCCGGTGCCGGGCATGCCATCGCCCATGAATGTAAAGATGAACCCGCCAAGATCAGCGAAGGGATTGAGGCGACGCTCAAAATCATAAGCCATCAGCATTTTGGAGAGTTTCAGCGCCTGATATTTGGCGATGTGGTTGCCCACGACCTCATGCGGTTTCTTGAACGTCATGGTCAGGGTGGAGGATTTGGTGGCGGCAGAAGCATCAAAGCCGTGGATGGTGAAATCATCTGCCTCAACCTTCCAACTGGCGTTGGTGAAAGCCTGCAAGCGGCCGGCGTTTTGGGCGCGCAGGGCGACTTTGGCCATCAGCTGTTCGGCAAAGGCGCTGACGATTGCAACAAGGCGCGCGTCGTCACCAGCGTGATGGGCGATGTCCTGATCCAGCTCCCACAACACACCATGCAGGGCCAGTTGGGAATTGTCGGTCAGAACTTCTTCGACATCCCCCACCTCGACGCTGACCTCAGACCCATGCGGGCCCAGCAGGAAAGCGGTGGCATTGGCGAAAACATGGGTGACAGCGAGGGCTTCGGCCCCCAGCATTTCGGTGAATTCTGTTTTCCGGTTGTCTGGCAGGGACCCGGCCAGATTGGCGCGGCGCAGATCGGCCAGGCCAGTGGAGTCGGCATAAGCCTCGCCTACGGCCAAGGCGATGGAAAGCGCGCGGCGCAGGGTATGCATAACGGTGGCTTGCAGCGGTGAAACCAGCGGGTCATCCCCATCGGCGCTGGCGATACGATTGATCAGATGCACGCCCTCGGATTTGGCGGTTGAGCGGGTGACAAGCCCCGGCGTGGTTGTGCGGAACCTACGGCGAGTGCCCAGACCTGCAGATTTCTCGGGCCCTGCGGAATCGGCCTGCTTGCCAATGCGCGGCGTGTGGTCAAACCCATCCATCATAGCCACAGCGGCATCGTAATGCTTGGCAATGTCGTCTTCGCGCAGTTCCATTGTATCGGCTGTCAGGCTCATGTTTTTCTCCTGTTTGGTGGGATTAAATCCCACCCTACACATCATTCGTAGGGTGGGGTTTTACCCCACCGTCCTAAATCAATATCGCAGCACCCGCCCTCCGGGGCTGACCACAAATTTCGTCACGGCAGCAAAGCCGGGTGGGTTCTTCTCGGCCAGTACCTGATAGGGGCGTTCAGGCAGGATGATCGAGCGGTCCATCCGCGTGGCACCGGTATCAGCTCCGCGGCCCGAGAAGGGATCAAGCGCGAACACCTCGCGTTCAACCGTGCCGAACCAGCCGGCGCGTTCCTGGGTCACGCGTTCGCTTTCCAGCGTTTCATCTGTCCAGGCCAATGCCCAATCTTGCCCTTTGGGCGCCTTCGCCTCAAGCAGGACATCACGGATTGGGCCGGTCTGTTTGGTGAAGGTATGGCTGTACATCGGACCCACATGAAACCGGCGCAGGCGCTTGGGGTGCAGATCATCAAACCCCTGGTCAAAGCCGCGCGCGATGGTCAGCAGTTTCAGACCACCTAGGGCCTGCCCCATCAGATGCGCCTGCACTTCGGGCCAGCGGCGCTGATCTTTGGGCAGGGGGGTGCGACCGGTGTCTTCAAGCTCCATCAGATAGATGGTGGGCAGGTTGACCTGGCTGTCATAAGCCGCCCAGTGCAGCAGATAGCGGCGCCGATCATCAAACCCTTCAAGCCACAAAAGCTCCGGATCGTTTTGCGCCCAGAACATGTAACCCTTCATCAGTTCCTCGTAATAGAGGCGTTGGGACAGGGCGAATTGCAGCTTGGTCGGGATTTCACGGGTTGAGATGATTTGCTCAACCATCTGCTGTTTCAGGGTATCGGCAGGTGGTGTGTTGGCCAGATGGCGGCTGGCTTGCAGCGCGTCATTTGCCATGACCAGAATTTCGTTGAACACTGGAAAGCCGCTTTCCTGAATATCCATGGCAAGCGAGCCAAAGAACTGGCCGGTATCACGGCCCACCAGCAGGTATTTCATGGAGAGCGCCCGGAACGTATAGGCGATGCCCTGCACATAGGAGGTGAG